>CAZEIN010000332.1:0-2255 GCA_964512425.1 uncultured Sulfurovum sp. | reverse complement strand
TTGACATGTTTGAGGAGTCGTTTGGCCTGTGTCTCTTGTACATCAATATTGTATCCCGCAATAATCAGGGGTAAAACTACATTTTTGGCAACACTCCACTCATTGATAAGCTTATAGTCCTGAAAGATAATACCAAAATGTGTACGTAGCTCTTGGAGCTTTTTTTTACGGATCTTGTTCATATCTTGTGCCCCAACGAGGAGGTTTCCACTTTTGGGTTTGAGTTGACCATAGAGAGATCGTAAAAGGGTTGATTTACCACTACCACTAGGACCGGTGATAAAGACAAAATCCCCTTTTTTGATCTTGAAGTTGGCATTTTTAATGATATCTGCATCGCTGTTGCTATACCCCAGGGTTAAGTGGGATGCCGAAATAATATTAGCCATAGAGGTGTGCTCCTATCTGTTGGTGTGCGAGGTAGTTTACCTCTGTTTTGACTGGGTTTTGAGGGTAGTAGTAGAGTGTATCCCCACGTTGCATGAGATATTTGTGCTCAGGCTTATCGAAGCTACCAAAAGCACACCGTACCATACGATTGTCACTATTGGCGATATGGTATTGACGTTCAAAATGTATGAAATATTCTGGGGCTACAGATGCCTTGGTAGGCAGGCTCTCTAACTGTAGATTGTTTGTAGGCACAAATGAAAAATCATAGGTACGGTTTCTATCTGTGCTCTGTTCTCTGGCAGTAACGATGAGTGTATAGATATCTTTTTCTTGGGCTCTCCAGCGATCCTCGTATTTACTGATAATAGGAAGATCCCTATTTTTTTCCACCTTAAAGTCTATTTTTGGAGGTAGACTAAACGTTTCTAGCGCATGAGCATAGTAGTGATTGCTATCTGTTCGTAATTCTAATTCTCCCCCTACCTCTAGGACACGAAGAGACTCTTTTAGAAAGTTTTCACTAATGACTCTACGGTGAGGTTTTTTATCCCACGGCACAGGAAAATGTACGTAGATATGACTACAGCTGTTGGAGGGCATCATTTCCAAGAGTAATCGTGCATCATAATTGACTATCCAGATATTTTCTAATTTTTGTAGGGCAATTTGCTTGAGTACCTGCTCTGCAGAGGGCGTATGGATTTCAATCCCAATAAAGAGAGTTTCAGGATGTTGCTGTGCTTGATAGAGCAGATGTCTCCCACTACCAAATCCTACCTCTATCGCAATTTTGTCATGGCTAAATTGTGGATTCTCAAAATCCCTTATCTTTTTGTTGTATCTTTCAGCGAGGGGAGGTTTATTGGCGGATATGGCAATATTGGAGTGTAGTACTTCTAGCTTGAGTTCTCTAATTAATAAATCTAATATGCCCTTGATCTTATTAACATTTAGTGGTCGGCTAATACTATCTGGTTTAATCTGTAATGCATCCCCTTTGGGCTTGATCTCGAGCATAAAGAGCTCATCCTCATAAGAAGCACCCAGCATTTGATGTTGATCATGGAGATCTATAGCACGAAAAGTAAAATGAGGGCTCCTAGTGATGAGATCATCGAGTCTCTCTACTTCAAATGCTTTGACTTTAATATGAGGCACTACATATTCTCCTTACTTTACTGTAATCTCAGAGATTTCACTGGGTAATGACCTAACCCCACTACTGCTTCGTGCAATCACACGATAACTGTAATGGTATCCGATGGCTGCAGATTTATCGATATACTCAGGCATGAGTCGCCCTTTGATCAGTGCCAGATATTTCCATGTGCCACCAGAGATTTTTCGCTCTATCATATATCCATCAATTTCAGGACTGGGGTGTGGATTCCAGAGAATTTTTACCACACCCATATCACTCATATAGGTTTTAATAAAGGAGACCGGCTCGAATGCCTCCCCTGTATGAATGCTGATGACTCTACCAGGGAGAGATTCCTTGAGTAGGCTATAGGTGGTAAAGGTATAAAGGTAGGATTGGTTAGCCACGATATCTCTATCTACATAATGGGTGGCATATCGATCATCAATAGAAGCGATCTTGGTATATCTTTGATCTTTGGTATTTTGTGGAATAGTGCGATAGACCTTGATCCCTTGGACTCTACTATCCTTGATGGCAGGCCATTCAAATCCAACACTGCTTCTACTCACGATATGCTTGACTTGTGTAATCTTAGGTAACGTTTTGTCACTTCCTATAGCGAGTATGCCTTGTGTGCCACAACCGCTAAGTATGAGCATGGTTGTGAGTGAAATAACCAGATAGATAGTTTGGTTGAATCTTTTCATCAATCTCTCCT
>CAZEIN010000331.1:0-3462 GCA_964512425.1 uncultured Sulfurovum sp. | reverse complement strand
CTTTACCGTAGATTTGGCAATGGCAATGGCAGAGGCAGGGGTGGATACGCTAGAGTTGGGGATGCCATTTTCTGATCCTGTAGCGGATGGCCCAGTGATCGAGCAGGCCAATCTCCACGCCCTTAATCTTGGTTTCAAACTAGAGCATCTCTTTGAAGTCTCACGAGAGATAGCCCCTGCGGTTGATACACTCTGGATGGGGTATTTTAATCCCTTTTATCACAAGGGTATGAAGCAGTTCATCACAGAAGCAAAGCAGAGTGGTGTCAATGGCTTTATCATTCCTGATTTGCCTTTTGAAGAGGCACAACCCTACAAGCCGATGATAGAAGAGGCAGGTCTCTCTCTGATAGACTTTATTGCTCCTACTGACAGCAAGGCACGTATCGAACAGATCGTGACCCATGCACAAAAGTTTATCTATCTGGTTGCCTATGCAGGGATTACAGGTGCTGGCAAAAGCGAAGACCTCCAAGGCATCATTACGGATATCCGTAGCTTTACCGATACACCTGTCTATGTAGGCTTTGGCGTGGATCAATATACCGCTGCCCAGAAAGCCAAAGGCGTAGATGGTGTGATCGTGGGCTCTGCATTTGTCAAAGTCCTCCTAGATGACCTGCTCAATCACACCCAAAAGATTGCTAAAATTTCGCAAATAGCCAAAGAGATCAAAGAGCAGATCAATAGTTAGCCCCAAATCCCGAAATAGACATTCATGACTATGCACTATCATCGCATTCAAAGAATTCTATTTCGGGATTTGGGTTAGCATATTAATCTAATTGGAGTATAATACTCCTAATTAACAGAAGGCAATGATCTATGAACTATTTTACTTGGGATATCGATCCCAATATCTTTCAGTTTGGTGCGATTCAGCTGCGTTGGTATGGGGTGCTTTTTGTGGGCTCCTTTTTCCTGGGGATTATGATCTTGCAGTGGGTTTACAAAAGAGAGGGCAAAGACTCTGCAGTACTGGATAATTTTCTCCTCTATATTATCGCTGGTGCAGTGATTGGGGCACGTTTGATGCACTGTTTTGCCTATGAGCCTGACTATTATCTCTCACATCCCCTAGAGGTTCTGTATGTTTGGAAAGGTGGACTGGCGAGTCATGGTGGTATGCTGGGTGTGATCTTGGCACTCTACTTTTTTGCCAAGAGACACAAGCAGGATTTTATGTGGTTGCTCTCTCGTACGGCGATGCCAGGGATGTTGACGGCTGCATTTGTGCGTATAGGAAATCTGTTTAATTCTGAGATTCTTGGGTTGCCTACGGATAAGCCTTGGGCGATTATCTTTGCTCGTATTGATATGACACCACGCCATCCTGTACAGCTCTATGAGGCGTTTTCCTATTTCTTCATTCTCGCTATTTTGGTATGGGTGTATCGCAAAAGCAGCTTTGGCTTCGCGACAAAGCTTTTGACGGGGATGTTCTTTTTCCTGCTCTTTACCGCAAGATTTCTACTCGAATATACCAAAACTGAACAGGCAGACTATGCCACAAATATCCCACTGACAGTAGGGCAAATGCTGAGTGTACCTTTTGTATTGCTCGGGTTGGCTTGGATCATTTGGGCATGGAGCAGCACCCCCAAAGAGAAGCGATGGCAGGCTACGCACTAGGGATTGATATCGGTTCTACCACAGTCAAATATGTACTGTGCGATAGCCAGTTTCAAATCCTTGCCAAAGCGTATCGTGCACACGATACCAGACAGGCTCAGACACTACTAGAGATGCTGGAGGCACTTGCTCAGAGCCATGCTGCACACTTTTTGGAGCTTGAAAAAGTCTATATCACAGGCTCAGGAGCTTCTCGTATCGCCCCTACACTGGGTGCTCGATTTGTACAAGAGGTCAATGCCGTGGTCTTGGCAGTAGAGCATCTGCATCCAGAAGTACGTTCTGTGATTGAGCTGGGTGGTCAGGATGCCAAAATTATCCATTTCAGAGAAGGAAAGGATGGTAAAAAAACGGTTCTCACCGCGATGAATGACAAGTGTGCCTCAGGCACAGGAGCTACGATAGAGAAGTGTAGCATGAAAGTAGGTCTAGAGGTAGAGGAGACACAAAAACTCACCTTCCAAACAGACAAGCTCCACCATGTTGCTGCCAAATGTGGGGTTTTTGCAGAGACCGATATTGTCAATCTAGTCAAAAGCTCTGTACCCTCTGATGAGATTATGAACTCTCTGGCTGATGCCATTGTGATGCAAAACCTCACCGTGCTCACCCGTGGCAACACCCTCCTGCCAACGGTACTGTTGCTGGGAGGCCCCAACACCTATCTGCCCTTTCTCCAAGAGGCGTGGCGGGTACGTATCGCAGAGCTCTGGGAGGAACGAGGGGTTGACTATGATGTCAACCAAATAGACACGCTTGTCAAGGTGCCTGACAATGCCCAATACTACGCGGCACTGGGTGCTGTAATATTTGGTCAGGGTGAGGAGAGCAGGGAGGGTCAGTTTAGCGGACTGATCCCCCTACGCACGATGGTAGAGAGCACAAGTGTCAACCATGGTGACAATGTAGACACTGCACTTGTCAAGAGCCCCGAAGAGCTAGAGCATTTCCAGAAACGCTATGCGATTGCCCCCTTTGAGGCTCCCACGCTCACAGCTAACACGGACTGCTTTTTGGGGATTGATGGTGGCTCTACCTCCTCCAAGGCAGTACTGGTAGACAACGAGGGCAAACTCCTGCTCAAAGTCTACCAACTCTCCAAGGGCAATCCTATCGCAGATACGATAGAGCTACTAGAGCAGATTGACGCATCTGATCCTCATGGATACTACCAAATCAGAGGTCTGGGTGTAACAGGCTATGCGGCGGATGTGCTAGAGGGAGCCTTGTATGCGGATGCCAATATCATCGAGACAATCGCACATATGAAATCAGCCCAGCAGAGTTTTGGCAAGAGCATTCATGTCATTTGTGATATTGGAGGACAGGATATCAAGGTGCTGTTTATGGAGAATGGCATGATGAAAAATTTTCGTCTCTCCAATCAGTGCAGTGCAGGCAACGGCACACTGTTGCAGTCTATGGCAAAGCAGTTTGGAGTACCCGTAGAGGGCTTTGCTGAGGTGGCGTTTGCAGCCAAACAGGCCCCCCTGTTCAACTACGGCTGTGCCGTTTTTCTCGATACCGATCGGGTCAATTTCCAAAAGGAGGGCTACAGCAAAGAGGAGCTCTTTGCTGGTATCGCCAAAGTCCTGCCCAAAAATGTCTGGCAGTATGTCGTCCAAGCCCCCAATCTAGCCATGTACGGCACCCACTTTGTCCTCCAAGGAGGCACCCAGTACAACCAAGCCGCCCTCAAAGCCCAGGTAGACTATATCCTTGCTAGGGTACCAGAGGCGAGAGTGGATGTGCATCCCCATCCTGGAGAGGCAGGAGCGATCGGGGCAGCACTCGAAGCACAGGCACGTGTACTAGAGCGTGGAGAGAGTC
>CAZEIN010000330.1:0-4171 GCA_964512425.1 uncultured Sulfurovum sp. | reverse complement strand
CAAAAACACTCTCCTCTGAGAGCCTTTTATCCCGAATTGGGTTTATAGCTCTTGGAGTAGATTTTCTATCTCTTTTTCATCTTTATAGTATTTACCTGCCAGTTTGAGATAGGCGATGAAAAGTGCTTCTGCACTGTTGTCCTCATGCAGCTCTATCTGTGCATCCCTAAAGTGATTCTCCACAAAACCAACAAACCCTTCATCGAGGTCTTTGGTCTTGAACCGCATACCATCTACGGTCAGTGCTACTTTTCTCATGCTGTTTTCTCCTTGTTGATTGGATTTTCTAGATAGTGCGTGTTGCACACCCGTGCTAGACTAGCCTAGTAGGGTTTCTACTTTGGCGATGATTGCTTCGATCTCTGTGTCTTTGTCTGTGATCTCTTTTTTGAGCTTTGTGATTTCGCTCTCTTTGGCGATGAGCGTGGCTCTCACACGATCCAACTCCTCTGCACCCTCTCCTAGCCCGCTCTCCATCTCTGCTTTGAGTAGCTTGTTCTCCTCTTGGAGTTGACTAAAATTATGTTTGAGCTCTTCTATCTTAATCTTCAATTTTTCTATCGCTAGCATCATCTACTCCATTATTCATTGTTTCATTGTATAATAGCGAAAGAATTAGAAATTAGAAATTAGAAATGCTAAATTGAGGAACAAATGCCAGATTTTAAAGTCTCTAGCCCCTATCAACCTGCAGGTGATCAGCCCCAAGCGATTACACAACTCAGCGACTCTATTATGGGAGGCAACCGCTATCAGACACTACTGGGGGTTACAGGCTCGGGCAAGACCTACACGATGGCAAAGGTCATAGAAGCCACTAGCAAGCCCACACTCATCATGACCCACAACAAAACCCTCGCCGCTCAGCTCTACTCTGAGTTTCGGAGCTTTTTCCCCGACAACCATGTCGAGTATTTTATCAGCTACTATGACTACTATCAGCCTGAGGCCTATATCCCACGCCAAGACCTGTTCATCGAAAAGGACAGCTCCATCAACCAAGAGCTCGAACGTCTCAGGCTCTCAACTACTGCCAGCCTACTGAGTCACAAAGATGTCATCGTCATCGCCTCCGTAAGCGCCAACTATGGTCTAGGTAGTCCAGAGGATTATCGCTCTATCGTACAAAAGCTCTGCGTAGGTGAAGCGTATCACCAAAAATCCCTCCTGCTCAAACTGGTCGATATGGGCTACAAACGCAATGACGAATTTTTCGATATCGGGAATTTTCGGGTCAATGGAGAGGTCATCGACATCTACCCTGCCTACTCCGATGAGCTCGCCTACAGGGTAGAGTTTTTTGGTGATGAGATAGAGGCGCTCTACAGTTTCAACTCTCTCACAGGAGAAAAGGGAGACACACACCAAGAGATCACCATCTATGCTGCCAATCAGTTCATCGTCAGCAAAGAGAAGCTCGCACGTGCGGTCAAGAGCATCGAGGAGGAGCTAGGAGAACGGCTCGCCTACTACAAGGGTCTGGACATGATGGTTGAGTACAACCGTCTCAAGCAGCGTGTAGAGTTTGATCTGGAGATGATCGAAGCCACAGGTATGTGCAAGGGGATCGAAAACTACTCTCGCCATCTCACAGGCAAAGCCCCAGGAGAGACCCCCTACTCCATGATGGACTACTTTGAGACGATGCATGATGACTATCTGGTGATTGTGGATGAGTCTCATGTCTCACTGCCACAGTTTCGTGGGATGTATGCAGGAGACAGATCACGCAAAGAGGTGCTGGTGGAGTATGGTTTTCGCCTGCCCTCTGCACTGGACAACCGTCCACTGAGGTTCGATGAGTATATCCACAAAGCCCCCCACTATCTGTTCGTCTCTGCCACACCCAATGAACTAGAAACCGAGATGTCAGCCGTGGTCGCAGAGCAGGTAGTGCGTCCCACAGGACTACTCGATCCAGAGATAGAGATACGTGATAGCCAGTATCAAGTCGAAGACCTGCATGATCAGATGAAGCCTATCATTGAGCGAGGAGAACGGATACTCGTCACCGTACTGACCAAGAAAATGGCAGAGGAACTCAGCTCCTACTACAATGACCTAGGACTCAAAGTCCAGTATATGCACTCAGACCTCGATGCGATAGAGCGTAATCAGATCATCCGAGCACTGCGTTTGGGGGAGTTTGATGTGCTCATCGGGATCAACCTACTCAGAGAGGGGCTCGATCTGCCAGAGGTCTCACTCGTAGCGATCCTCGATGCAGACAAAGAGGGATTTTTACGCTCCCAAACTGCTCTCATACAAACCGCAGGCAGAGGAGCCAGAAACGCCAATGGCCGTGTCCTCATGTATGCCCAAAAAATTACCCGCTCGATGCAAGCCTGTATGGATATCACCCAAGCGCGTAGAGCCAAACAGCATACCTACAACCAGAAGCATCATATCACCCCCACCACCACCATCCGAGAGCTCGATACCAATCTCAAGGTAGAGGATGCAGGAGAGCTCTATAACAAACGCTCCAAACTAGATAAAATGCCCAAGCGAGAACGCCAACAGCTCATCAAAGAGCTCAAAGCCAAGATGCTCGTCGCCGCCAAAAAACTAGAGTTTGAAGAGGCCGCCAGAATCAGAGACGAAATCAGCAAGATTAAAAAATTATAATACACCCAGAGAACATCCTCTAGCCCAAATCCCGAAATAGGATTCTTTGAATGTGTGCCATGCTCGTATTCAAGGGTTTTGTGTAAAATTTGAGTTGCACCCAAGGTTCGGAGATGATGGTGTGCAGTCATGAATTTCTATGTCGGGATTTGGATCTAGCGTCTTCGATGCCTAGATTTAGGTTTGGGCTTATTTTCTGTACCATCGATCCTCTCTTGGATCCGTTTGCCTAGCTCTGCTGCTTGTGGGTGAGTAGGCTTTTTTCTGCGGTTGTTGGATTTAGGTTTGCTACTAGTTGTTTTTTTACCAGAACCTCTGCCGTTTTGGATCGGTTCTGCTTTGATCTTGGGGTCTGGAGTGTAGCCCTCTATCTGGACTTTGGGGATCTTGGATTTGGTGAAGCGTTCGATGCTATAGAGAAGCTCTCGTTCATCGATACAGACCAGAGAGATAGCCTCTCCGTTGGAGCCTGCACGCCCTGTACGTCCAATGCGATGGACATAGTCCTCTGGGACATTGGGGAGCTCATAGTTGACCACATGTGGGAGCTGATCGATATCGATCCCTCGTGCTGCGATATCGGTAGCGACGAGTACCCTAACCTCTCCTGCTTTGAACCCTGCTAGGGCTTTGGTGCGCGCACCTTGGGATTTATTGCCGTGGATGGCAGCGGACTTGATGCCATCCTCTTCGAGCTGTTTAGTGAGCCTGTTGGCACCGTGCTTGGTACGGGTAAAGACCAGTACCTGACGCCAGTTCTCAGAGCTGATGAGATGACTGAGGAGTTCTCGTTTGCGTCGCTTATCTACGGGGTAGACTGCTTGGCTGATCTGGTTGGCGGTGCTGTTTTCTCTGGCAACCTCTACGAGTGCTGGGTTGTGCAGGAGTCCCTGGGCTAGCGTTTTGATCTCCTTGGAAAAGGTCGCTGAGAACAGCAGTGTCTGTCTGTGGTGTGGCATGAGCTTCATGAGGCGCTTGATATCATGGATAAATCCCATATCCAGCATCCTATCTGCCTCATCGAGCACCAAACACTCCAACGCAGAGAAGTCGATCCCACCCTGCCCTGAGATATCCAGTAGCCTGCCAGGGGTAGCGATGACGATATCCACACCTCTACGAATCGTAGCAAGCTGAGGGTTGATACCTACACCACCAAATATCACCGTAGAGCGGTAATGCAGATGCTTGCCATAGGTTGCCACACTCTCTGCCACTTGGGCAGCGAGTTCTCTGGTGGGAGTGAGTACAAGTACACGACACTGTTTGGGTCGCATTTTGGGATTAGTCTTGCCTAGACGCTGTAGGAGTGGGAGGGTAAATCCTGCGGTCTTGCCTGTACCTGTCTGGGCTGCAGCGAGGATATCTCTGCCCTCTATGATGAGAGGGATAGCTTGTGCCTGTATGGGCGTAGGGGTCGTGTAGCCTTGTGCTTGGACTGCTTTGAGCAGTGGGGCACTAAGCCCTAGTTCTGTAAATTTCATTTGGTTCCTATTTTTAGAAGTATTCTTTAGTGTTGCAACGTATGCCTCTGGCATACTTT
>CAZEIN010000329.1:0-2630 GCA_964512425.1 uncultured Sulfurovum sp. | reverse complement strand
TTTTCTACCTTACCGATCCCGTCATAATCCCACTCTTTGAGATGCTTCTGTATCTCACTGTCTAGTGTCTCTAGATGCTCTATCGTGCCAGCAAAGAGCATATGTGAAAACTCACGCTGTTTGTTTCGTATTTTGTCCTCTTCTAGGATCTCGTCTTGAAACTTTGCGATCTCGGTGTTTCCCAGATCATAGGCATAGAGCAGTCCTACAACTGCCGTGCGTACTTGATGTCGTGTAGCCATTAAGCGAGCTCACTATAGAGATTGATCATCTCGATGAGTCCTGTCATCGCCTCAGCACCTTTGTTTCCTGCCTTGGTGCCTGCACGCTCAATCGCCTGCTCGATACTATCTACAGTGAGCACACCAAAGGACGCTGGCTTGCCATATTTGAGTGTGACATTGGCTACACCCTTGGTCGCCTCTGCTGAGACATAGTCAAAATGAGGTGTCGCCCCTCGAATTACTGCACCCAAACAGCATACCGCATCATACTTGTCTGATGCCAATGCTTTGTCCAGTGCAAAAGGAATCTCAAATGCACCAGGTACCAGAATCAGATCCAAAGCCTCTGCATCCCCGCCATGTCTGGCATAAGCATCTTGGGCTCCCTCCACTAGTCTATCAGTGATAAAATGGTTAAATCTCGCAGAGATAATGGCTACTTTCTTACTCTTGTCTACGGCTAAATTGCCTTCTATGGTTTTCATGGATTGTCTCCCTAAAATATTTGAAAGTATTATACCCAAAAGCTCTATTTGGTACGCTTTAGAGTGACCTCACCTAGCAATTTTACGTTATCCAATAGCCCTCTTTTGACAATCCCGGATGCATCTACACCCAATGTCAACCCTCCCTGACCTTTGGAGAAAAAGGAGCGACGCAAAAAGAGCTTGATACTCTCTAGTGCATGAAATGTCTTGCCTTTTGGCAAGGTAAATGTCAGTTTGCCACCCTCTTTTTCTGCTCCTGCTAGCTTGATTGTATAGTTACCTGCTTTGTGTTTCTTTTTAAAACGCATAATATTATGATAGAGTGTGAGGATATCATTGTGCGCAAAATACTTTAATCGCTCTTTACGCTCATGAATTTTTTTCTCTCTTTTCCACTTGGTTGATATTTTTGTAATTTTTTGATGTGTATAGTCAAACAGGTATCTCCTGATATAGCGTATGTCTCTATAGGTTTTATCGATTTTATACTCTTTGGCATAATACTCACCATGCTTGATGCTTCCGTATGAAGTATGGTGCTCTTTGAGATTGTCGCTCAACATCCTTGCCATGCCTTTAGCAGCGATATCAATCTTGATACGGTAAGAGGAGCCTTTTTCACTATAGGATACTGTAGCGTCTGCCACACTACCGATGAGTCCTCCTGAGATGCTATACTGATAGCTTTTCGCATACATTAGAGTATAGAACAATATCATTAATATCGCTATTTTTTTCACATTCTCCCCTTTTGCTTTGTATGGTTTGCATAATTGTACTATAATGTTGTGAAAAAATAGTGAAAGTAACATACAATATGCCAACAACACAACCTATAGAAAATAATATCACACAAACCCTCAACGTCATCGATGGTCTCGATATGGATATTGCAAGCAATGTGCAGTACCTACTCATACCCGTCTATCAAAAGTTTCCTTTTCTCATCAAAACACTCTGGGGTGTACCTCTGGGAAATATCCTAGCTGCGTTTGTGGTGCTATGCTTTTTTCTCTTTTTGAGAAAGTTCTTTACCAATATCTTTACTGCATGGCTACAGACCCTAGCCAAAAAAACCCCTACGCACTATGATGAGCGTATCATCTCAGCACTCAAAAAGCCTCTGGGGTTTGCCTTTCCTCTGCTGGGGATCCATCTCTTTTTTCTCATTACCTTTCAGGAGACTGGGTTTATCAAAACTATGCTCAATATGCTCGTTGTCTTTGTCATATTCTGGGCCATTATCTCTATGGCAGAAGCCCTCAAAGGACTCCTCTACAAGACCACCGAAAAGCTCAATCCCGATCTCTCTAGAGAGATGGCAAATTTCATCCTCAAGATCATCAAGATCCTTATCGGCGGCGTGGGGCTGGCAGCGATGTTACAAGTATGGGGAATCAATGTCACCGCACTGTTGGCTTCGCTGGGGCTGGGTGGCTTGGCATTTGCTCTAGCCGCCAAGGACACAGCCTCCAACCTCTTTGGCTCTTTTGCCATCCTCGCAGACAAATCCATCCGTATCGGAGAGTGGATCAAAGTCGGTGATGTGGAAGGTGTGGTAGAGGATGTAGGGATGCGCACCACCAAGATCCGTACCTTTGAAAAATCCCTCGTCACCGTCCCCAACCAGATCGTCGCCAACCACCCGATCGAAAACTTCTCACGCCGTGGTGTCCGACGCTTCAAGATGAACATAGGGCTCACCTACAGCACTTCGGGTGAACAGGTCAAACATATCGTCCACGAGATCCGCTACTTGCTTCACAATCATGAGAACATCTCACAGGATGAGACCATCCTTGTCAACTTCAAAGAGTTTGGCGACAGTGCCCTCAACATCTTTGTCTATGCCTTCACCCATACCTCCAACTGGAAAACCTACATGGATATCCGCCAAGAGATCCAGCTACGCATCATG
>CAZEIN010000328.1:0-4732 GCA_964512425.1 uncultured Sulfurovum sp. | reverse complement strand
CTCTGGATCTCTTTGGCTTGGATCTGGATATCGGTAGACTGCCCCTGTGCACCACCAGAGGGCTGGTGGATCATGATACGGGCATTAGGGAGGGCATAGCGTTTGCCCTTGGTACCAGATGCGAGCAAAAAGGCACCCATAGAAGCTGCCTGACCGATGCAGATCGTGACGATATCAGGCTTGATGTAGTTCATCGTATCAAACATAGAGAGCCCAGAAGTAATCACACCCCCTGGGGAGTTGATATAGAAATAGATATCTTTATCAGGGTCTTGTGCTTCGAGGAACAGTAGCTGTGCTACGATACTTGATGCCACAGCATCATTGACTTCGCCACTGAGCATGATGATACGGTCCTTGAGGAGTCTGGAGTAGATATCATAGCTTCGCTCACCGCGACCTGTCTGCTCGATCACATAAGGGATATAGCTCATAATGAACCTTTGTGTTAGATTTGCATCAAAGACCGCAGTCTCTCAGGCAAAGCCAAGGATGGCAAGGCGTGCCATGAGGCATGCCTTGCTAGGTCTACTTGTCCTCTTTGTCCAGCCCTAAAAGCTTGCCAAATAGTTTGTCTTCGATCATGCCCATTTTGATTGCTGGGATGAGGTTGTTCTTTTTGTAATGCTCGAGTACTTCCTCTGGCTTCTGACCAGCCATCATCGCCTCATAGTAGAGTACCTGATGTACCTCTTGGTCGTCTACAGAGATTTTCTCTTCTCTGGCGATAGCGTCAACAATAAACGTTGCCTTGACACTATTGACTGCATCTTCTCTGGTTTCTTCTCTGAGTGCTTCGAGTTTCTTGGCATCTTCTTTGATCTCTGTAATCTGCTCTGGTGTCATGGCTTGTGCTTTGCCATTGACAAGATTATCAATCTCCTGCTCTACAATATTCTCAGGTAAATCAAAGTCATAGTGGGCAACCAATGCCTCGAGAAGCTTTGGCTTGAGCTCGTCATTGTAGAGTTTAGAAACCTTTTCAGTGATGAGCTGCTCTGCTGTGCTCTCTTTGAGGCTCTCGACAGTTGCATCCGCTTTTCCTGTAGCAGCCTGTGCCATTTTGTCATCGATGACTACGTCAGCTTTGACCTTGATATCATGGAGCTTGATAGCGAACTCCGTCTCTTGTCCTTTGAGGTTCTCTGCTTGGTAATCCTCAGGGAAAGTGATCTTGATCGTTTTCCCTTCCTCTGGCTTCATGCCCTCCATCTCTTCTTCAAAACCGGGGATGAACTGACCTGAACCAATCTCTAGCTCAAACTTCTCGGCTTTGCCGCCTTCAAACGGCTCACCTTTGAGGAAACCCTCAAAATCAAACACGGCTGTGTCGCCCTTTTTGAGTGCTCTTGGTTTTTTGATACTCTCTAGCGGTGCAGATTGCTTCGCAAGCTCGTTGATTCTCTCTTCGACCTCTTTGGCTGTTGCTTTTGGCTGATCAAAAGCAGGCACTACTTTTTTATAATCACCCAGCTCAACTGTCGGTCTGAGGCATACTTGAATCTCTGCCTCTACGCCATTGTCACCCTTGTCATATTGTTTAAAGAGTGGGTCACCTAGCATATCTGCTGGATTGACTTTTGCCTCTGTTAGTGCCTCATCGAGTGCGGCTCTAATCATCTCACCCTCTGCATCCTGAGTCAACTGCTCGCCATGGAGCTTTTTGACGATATGCGCAGGCACTTTACCTTTTCTAAAACCATCTACTTTGAGTTGCTTTCCTGCATCGGCAGCAAGCTTATCAACCTTGGCATTGATCTCCTCTTGCGGGAAAGATGCATTGACCAGTAGATTTGCTTTGTCTATTTGCTTTGTTGTTACTTTCACTGTTGTCCTTTGTCTCTAATAATCTCGTGATTTTAGCGAAAAATGCATAAAGGAGAGCTCAACTGTTATTTGATACAATCTGGAAAAGAGAAAATGGGAACAAAATATGAATAAAAATCAAGCATTTGAAGAGACCATCACAAAAGTACTAGAACATATCGGTGAAGACCCCAGCAGAGAGGGACTCCTCAAGACTCCCAGTCGTGTTGCCAAAGCCCTGCAGTTTCTCACTGAGGGATACCATCAAGACCCCAAAGAGATACTCAATCAAGCCCTCTTTACCAGCAGCAATGATGAGATGGTATTGGTCAGAGATATTGAGTTCTACTCTATGTGTGAGCATCATATGCTCCCTATCATCGGGCGTGCCCATGTCGCCTATATCCCTGATGGCAAGGTCGTAGGTCTCAGTAAAATCCCTCGCATCGTCAATGTCTTTGCCCGCCGCCTCCAAATCCAAGAGCAGATGACTGAGCAAATCGCAGATGCTATCTCAGAAACCATTCAGCCAAAAGGTGTCGCTGTCGTACTCCATGCCAGGCATATGTGTATGGAGATGAGAGGGGTAGAGAAAATCAATTCAACAACTGTCAGCTCTGCCCTCAGGGGGCTATTCAAGCGTGATGAACGCACGAGAAATGAGTTTTATAATCTAATCAATACGCCTGCACCTTCGCACTTCTAAAAGAGATAGCCACCCCTTCTCTTCTTGCGCCCATTCATTTCCATTCTCCCTCGCATCATCTCCTCTGAAAAAATTTCTTGGCTCTCTTCTTCAAAAACTTCTGGTTCTGGGACTTCAATCACAGGAGTGTTATTGGCATAGACTGGGGTACTTTTGACATTATTTTTTTTGAAACTCGTGAAGAGAAAAGCATCCATACCCTGCAAGACTAAAAGTTTGGTTTGATGATTCTCCCCTTGATAAGAGGTATGCACCATGTATTTACCAGGCAAAATTGATTGTATACACTCTACCTTTTGTGTAGATTCACATCTCACGACCAACGTACCCTCTTTTGCATATACCTGATGTATCGCAACTCCTGTTTCATCCTCTGGTGGCAACGCAGCATAGAATTTGATTTTTGGTGTTTCTGTATCGAGATGCTTCTTTTGTAGAGGGATATTACATGGCTCTTCTTGGCTTATTTGCACCGAAGCCTCTATCTCATGATAGCTCACATGCTTACTCTCCGCCATACATTTAAGCTTTTGCTTGGCATCTGCCTCTGTGGCCAAACTAACAATATCCATACGCAGTCCAGGGTACTGCTCTGTGTATTCTTTGACTACTTTACATGCATTGTTTCCACATCGCTCTTTGCCATCACTAATCAACACCACAGTGGCCTGATTGGGAGATTTTAGGCTCTGTACGGCTTTTTTCAAAGCACGTGCCAATGGGGTTTTCCCTCTGGGTTTTGTATTTAGGATATGATTTAATACTGCGCTACTTGCACCTCTTTTTGGTGAAACTGCCACTCTATAGTTGCTACAGCCTTTTCGTCTCTTGCCGCCCATCACCACCAAGCCAACCTGCGTCTGCCCATCTAGACTATCTAATATCTTTCTAGCAACATGTTGTGCCTCTGTTATCTTGAGAGTATTTCCTATTTTACCATACATACTACCTGATAAATCCATTACTATTACTTTTTCAACACCACTATCTGCATAGAGTGATACAATAGAACCCAATAAGAAAAGTGTAGTAAAGATATATTTCATTTTGTACCCCAAAAAAAGAACTGGATTTATCATAACATATTATTACTATAAAGGTGTTTTGATTATGAGATAATGAAGTGGTGATCACGATTGGACTTGAACCAACGACCACTACCATGTCAAGGTAGTGCTCTACCAACTGAGCTACGCGATCACATATTTGAGGATGAAATAATAGTATAAACTTTCTAAAATTTGGCTAAAACCTAAATCCCGAAATAGAATTCTTTGAATATGTACAGTCATGAATTTCTATTTCGAGATTTGGGTAAAAGTACACAGTCTTACGGCTGGATACTCTCCGTCTCTGCCACAAAAGTCTTGGTGACTTGCCCACCGAAACGGTAGGTATCATTTATCAGCTCCATGTAGAGCTCCTCTCCACTGTGTGCGAGTACTTGGGCGGGGGTCTGGGTCACTAGACCCTCTGCTAGGGCTCTCACATAGCATGCCATGACACCCGTGCCACATGCTAGGGTCTCTGCCTCTACGCCACGCTCATAGGTGCGCACCTGCATCCCCTCTTCGTTCACCATATAGATATTGACATTGGCATCGTACTTCTCTCTCAATGCTCTGGCTTGCTTGGTATCAAAGGTCGCTACGTCCTCTCTCTGACTGACTAGGTGCGGTACCCCCGTATCGATAAGCCACCAGAGGTGACCATCCTCTTCGATCTGCTGCTGGATGATTTTGGGTGTAGGCATATCTGTGATGACATAAACCCCATTGACCTCAGCACGAATCAATCCTGCACCAGTGAGAAACGATGCATGATGATTAAGCGAAATTTTTTTCTCGACTGCATAGTGTGCTACAGCTCTGGTCGCATTGCCGCACATGGCGGCATAGCTTCCATCACTATTATAAAAATCCCACTCAAAATCATACTCAGCATGAGGAATGAGCACGACCAGCCCATCGGCTCCCACTCCTTTTTGTCTATGGCAGAGAAGCTTGGCTAGCTTGCTTCTATCTCGGGCTTGGCTGTCATGGTAGATGATAAAATCATTACCGCTGGCATTATATTTGGTTACTTGCATGGCTTCTCCTCATATTTTGGCTTATTATAGCCTGTTTTCAATCAAAATCAACTCCCACACCCGCTGGCACTCTCTATGTAGATGCTCTCTATCTCCATTGTTGTCAATCACCCAAGTTGCCAAAGAGCGTT
>CAZEIN010000327.1:0-5326 GCA_964512425.1 uncultured Sulfurovum sp. | reverse complement strand
CAGATGATGATCAAAATGGTGAGACACCAGTCAATACAATCTCTGGACATGTATCAATCAATGAAAATGATATCAATAATGACTTTGTAGAGGAGGAGCCTAGCACTGCTTACCATATCGGAACGCACTTCTGGATCGATGGTAGTAATGGTGGGGATTCAGATGGTATATTCCAAGAGGATGTAGAAACACCAATTGGTAACGCACTGGTAGAACTGCTCAATGAAAATGGTGAAAAACTCTACTGGACAGATGCAGAACATAGCGGTCTAAGTACTACTGTAACAGAATGGCCAGCAGAAACACGTACTACAGCAGGAGGAGAGTATGGATTTGATGTACCAGCAGGCACCTATCAAGTACGCTTCAGTATCCCACAGTCACTCAAAGATGAAGGATATGATTTCGTACCACAACGAAGCAATGGAGACAATGATAGGAATGTAAATATCGCTAATGGTAGTGGTGTTACTGTACCTGTTGAAGTGGGTCCAGATGCAGATCCTGCATATAGTTCTGAAAATCTTACATTGGATGCAGCAGTTAATTGTGCATGCTCGGATATTGTTTCGGATAGTGGTGATGCACTCAATACATTCTCTCTACTATTTATGATACTGATTACACTTTCCAGTGGACTTCTTTTTGTCCGTAGAGAACGAAACATAGAGATTAGAAAGAGTTAAACTCAATCTCATAAGTAACATTCCTCCTTTTTAGGGGGAATGAATGCTAAATCCAAACCTAACCAGTTTACGCTTCACACAATTTTCACACAATCATATGTTATAATGGTGGTATCTAAATTAAAAAGAGGAGACACAATGAAAAAGCTATTGATGAAAGTAGCCATTATGGGTTCTATGGTAATGGCAGGCTTTACCATGACAGGATGTACAGATTTTGAGCGAGGATTTGTAAGTGGAGCTGCAGTTGGTGTAGGTACAACTATTGCAGCACATGAGAGCAGAGGGACGCGTACTCGTCGTGGCAGAAGCTACTATAATCGTGGATACAACAATGGTTGCTCTAGTGCCAGAGGTAGATGGTATAAGAGCAGTTATAATTGGCGAAATTTTGCTAGCTATAGAAATGGATGGAGAGCTGGCTATCGTAGATGTCGCTAGGGCATTAACACTTAGTTAAACTCATTGAGGTAAACTCCTGTTTAGAATATCTCTAAAAGAGGAGTTACCAGTGGAGACCATTAAGAGAATCAAAGAGGAAATCAGCAAGGTCGTAGTCGGTCAGGACAAGATGATCGAAGGGCTTTTGGCTGGCTTGCTCTGTCGTGGGCATATTCTGCTAGAGGGTGTGCCAGGACTAGCCAAGACAACGACTGTCAATGCGCTTGCCAAGACCCTTGGTTTGGACTTTAAAAGGGTGCAATTTACCCCTGACCTGCTACCCTCAGATATCATAGGTACAGAGATTTATGACCCCTCAAACAATACATTCAAGATCAAAAAAGGTCCCATATTTACAAACCTGCTCTTAGCAGATGAGATCAACCGTGCTCCAGCCAAAGTGCAGTCTGCATTGCTAGAGGTGATGCAGGAGCGTCAGGTGACGATTGGTGATGAGACCTTTCATCTAGACCTCCCCTTTCTAACGATGGCAACACAGAATCCTGTAGAGCAAGAGGGTGCTTATGAACTACCAGAGGCACAGCTCGATCGTTTTATGATGAAGGTAGTCGTAGGCTATAATACCCGTGAAGAGGAGCTAGAGATTGCCAGACGTGCTGCAAACAATAGCTTTGGTACGATAGAACAAGTAGCCTCAGCAGATGACCTAGAGCGTATCAGAAATGAGGCGATGCAGGTACATCTAGATGAGGAGATAGAGAAGTATATCGTAGAGCTGATTTTTGCTACCAGAGAGCCTGAAAAATATGGGATAGATGAGATTAAAAACTATATTGAGTTTGGTGCGAGTCCAAGGGCCAGTATCGATATGTATAAAGCCAGCCGTGCGATTGCGTATCTCAAAGGACAAGACTATGTCTCCCCTATAGAGATTGCCTATATCGCCAAAGAGATTCTCAGACACCGTATCATCATGAGCTATGAGGCACAAGCTGAGGGAATCGATCAGGACTTTATCGTAGAAAAGGTATTGGGTGCAGTACCAATCCCATAATCTTTTGCTAGGCTACCATGATGAATAAGCAGACCAAAAAGATCATCCTCAAGACCAAAAAGCAAGTTTTTGGAGATATGCTAGGCAACAATGCTTCACTATTCCATGGCGAGGGATTTGAGTTTGCAGAGCTGAGAGAGTATATCTATGGTGATGATATCCGTAAAATTGACTGGAAAACCACAGCAAAACTAGGCAAGCCCTATGTCAAAGTCTATCGCGAAGAGCGTGAGCTCAATGTGGTGATCTCCACGATGCTCAATGGCTCTACATTTTTTGGCACCAGTAGACAAAAGAGTGATTATATGGCAGAACTGGTGGCGATACTGGGCTTCTCTGCGGTACGCAACAGTGATCTGTTTACCTATCTCAACTATGCAGACAGACTCTATCACCATAGCAAGCCCTCCAAGAAGCTTTTTGCTGTCAGCAAAGAAACAGAGTATGCAGCCAGTTTTGAGCCACTTGGCAAAAAAGGTGACTTTACAGGCTGGATGGATACGCTCTACAATCGTGTGAGAAAAAAGTCACTGCTTTTTCTCATCTCTGATTGTGTAGGGGATATTGACTTGAGATTACTTGCCAAAAAGCATGATCTCTTTGTGCTGATGGTGCGAGATAGGTTTGAGGAGAATCCTTCGGAGCTAGGCTATCTCAGATTGGTAGATACTGAAAATGGCAACAGCTATGAGGGGGATATCAATAGTGGAACGATAGGCGCATATCAAAAAGCACTCAGAGAAAATGATCAAAAACTCTATCGACAGTTCAAGGAGCATGGCATCAGGCATGTCAAGCTTTATACTGACGAAGACCCCATGATCAAAATCATGCAACAGATGAGGAACAGATAATGGAAGCCAACAGTAGTATGCAGCTGCGAGATATCAAGCCACTCGTAGAGATACCTGACAGCTCTATCTATCTCTATGGGGCATTGATACTCTCTGCTCTGATCGCTATAGGAGTGTTAGGCTTTTTTCTCTATACAAAAATACGCACAATCAAACAAGAAAATAGAGAGAAGAGCTATCTAGAAGCACTAGATACTATCGATTGGAACAGCCCCAAAAAAGCGGCCTATAGGGCGACACATTATGGGAGATTGTTAGCAACGGATGAGCGTAGAATGGAGCTTTTTTCTCAGCTTTTGCCACTACTAGAGAGATACAAGTACAAAAAAGAGATCGATGCAGCAGATGAAGCGATGGTGAGACAATTTGAACTCTACAGAAAGGTATGCCATGGGTCAGTATAGCCTCCAGTATCCCTATGCCTTGGCGGTGATTGTGCTCTTTTGGCTCTGTGCCAGATTTTGTGCAGCCCGAAGTGCTGCGATTTATTTTCCACATATTCACAATTTGCTGGCAACTGAGGGCAAAAAGAGTAGACTACTGGATATGCTCAAATGGTTTGGTATCGTGAGTCTGCTGTTTGCACTCTCCTCTCCTGTGATGACCAAATCTTTCAAAGATACGAAAAAAAAAGGTAGAGACATCATGCTGGTGATTGACTCCAGTGGGTCGATGAATCAGCGTGGGTTTGATGTGCAAGATCCTATGAAAAACAAGTTTTCAGTAGTCAAAGAGGTGGTCTGGGACTTTATCGATAAACGCAAAAAAGACAGGCTAGGCTTGATCACCTTTGCAGATGTTGCCTTTGTCGCCTCTCCTTTGACCTTTGAACATCCATTTTTACAAGATATTATCAAGATGCAGGAGTTGGGTATCGCAGGACGCAAAACAGCTATTAATGATGCTTTGCTACAGACCTATAGTATCCTGAGCAAGAGTGATGCCAAAAGCAAAATTGCAATTCTCCTCACCGATGGTATCGAAAATATGAGTAAAATATCTCTAGAGGATATTTTGGGAGTCATCAGCAAGAGTGATATCAAGCTCTATACGATTGGTATAGGCAGCTACAGAGATTTTGATGCACGCTACCTCAAAAAGCTGGCACACGCAGGCAAAGGAAAATTCTTTGCCGCCAATAACAAAGAGACGCTAGAGCAGATATATGGCGAGATAGACAAGCTAGAAGCTACCAAAATAAAGAGCAAAAAGATTATCCAGCATACCTATCTCTATATCTATCCGCTGTTTGCCGCGATTATTGCACTACTGCTCTTTCTCTATATGAGAACAGCGAGGGGGTTAGAGTCATGAGTTTTGTTTACCCCTATTTTTTCTGGATTATGATTGTGCCTTTTGTGGTCTTTGTTTTTTTGGTGCTGACAAACAAGGACAAGTTTGCCAGAGTATTTGACCAAAAAGTGCTGGAGCGACTGCGCGTAGAGAGTGATGCACTCCCTGTCAAGATACGTAACCTGGTGATTTTTACGGCTATCTTTTTTATGATGATTGCCTTGGCACGCCCTGTGATAGAAAAGGGAGAAAAAGTAATCTCCATCCAAGGGCTCAGTCTCATGGCATCTATCGATATCTCAGGCTCTATGAGGAGTCGTGATATCTACCCTAGTAGACTAGAGTTTGCCAAGCGTAAGCTCATAGGACTGCTCCATGAGATGCCTACGGACGAAGTGGGGCTCACTGCTTTTGCACATGTCTCCTTCACCTTGGCACCATTTACCAGTGATAAATCTACGCTAGAGCAGATTGTAGAGGGAGTCAATGAGAGCTATATCAATATGGCTTCTACTGACTTTACTGCGCTTGGTGTCCTAGCAGCCAAAATGCTAGAGAAGAAAAAACCCAAAATCCTCATCGTGGTGAGTGATGGAGGAGACAAAGAGGCATTGGAGGGATTTGCCCAAATCCTCAAGGAGGAGAAGATCACACTCTATGCTATTCTCGTAGGTACAGAGCGTGGTGCACCCGTGCTAGATCAAAAAGGCAAACCACTCAAGACCAAAGAGGGCTCTATCGCCATCACGCAGATCAATAAAGATCTCGGAGAGATAGCGTTGCAGAGTGGAGGTGCGTATGTGATCGCCAAAAATGGAAACGGAGATATCAAAGAGCTCGTCACTGCCATGAGAAAAAAGTTTCATGACAAAAAGCAAGGAGATATCAAGATCAAAGAGCGGATAGAGTTTTTCATCTATCCATTGATGCTCTCAGTATTCTTGCTATTGATGGGCTTTAGCTCACTTCCCAGGAGGAGAAAAAAATGAGAATATGCTTACGATTTTTCATTTTTCATTTTTCATTTTTCATGATAG
>CAZEIN010000326.1:0-2340 GCA_964512425.1 uncultured Sulfurovum sp. | reverse complement strand
AGACTATTGGGATAAAAGTCCGCCATGTCGCTCTCGTTCCACTGTGTGCCCTTGAGTGCCCCATCATTACCCCATCCTAGGGTGGAAAATGGCCAGAGCCCAGAGCTAAACCAGGTATCGAGTACATCGGGGTCTTGGTGGATCTCCGAGCTACCACAATGTTCGCAGACCGCAGGGATGTCACCATCAAAGGCAAACTGCTTGCCACAGCTCTCACAATGCATCACAGGAATCTGGTGGCCCCACCAGAGCTGACGAGAGATACACCAGTCACGTAGCTCTCCCATCCAGGCATTGTAGCTATTGATCCAGTGCTTGGGAAAAAACTGTGCTTCGCCCACATTGACACGCTCTATGGCACCTGCTGCAAACTCCTTTTTGATGAACCACTGTTTGGAGATATAGGGCTCTACGATGTTTTTACAGCGGTAGCAGTGTCCGACTTGGTGGGCGTGATCTTCGATTTTTTCGATAAATCCCTCCGCATCCAGCTTGGATACAAGCCCCTCTCTGGCTTCGAGACGCTCTTGACCTTCAAACTCTCCACAGTAGCTATTGAGGATACCGCTCTCGTCAAAGATGGTGATAAATTCCAAATCATGGCGTTTGCCTACCTCGTAGTCGTTGGGGTCATGAGCCGGTGTGACCTTGACAAATCCAGTACCAAACGCCATGTCCACATGGCTATCTGCGATGATAGTCACCTCTCTGCCCACGAGTGGCAGGGTGACACTCTTGCCTATGAGATGCTGGTGTCTCGTATCCTCAGGATGCACCATGACAGCCGTGTCTCCAAAATAGGTTTCAGGGCGAGTGGTGGCGACTACGACATCACCAGAGCCATCGGTGAGTGGGTAGCGGATATGATAGAGTTTGCCCATGTGGTCTTCGTGTTCGACCTCGATATCACTCAGTGCACCATCATGGGTACACCAGTTGATCATATAGTTATCCTGCACGATATGACCCTCATCATACATCTGCTTAAACGCCTTTTTGACGGCATTGGCTAGCCCTTCATCCATGGTAAACCGCTCACGGCTCCATGCAGGAGAGACCCCAAGGTGTCTCAGCTGAGAGGTGATTGCATCACCGGAGTTGCTCTTTTGGAGCCATGCACGCTCGAGGAATGCCTCTCTGCCGATCTCCTCTTTGGTGGTGCCCTCAGCGAGCAGTTGCTTCTCTACGACATTTTGTGTAGCGATACCTGCATGATCAGTTCCTGGCTGCCAGAGGGTCTTGAATCCATCCATACGCTTGTATCTGACGATGATATCCTGCACGGTAAAAGTCAGTCCATGACCGATATGTAGATGTCCTGTGACGTTGGGGGGTGGCATGGAGATGCAGAAGCTTTTGCCCTCTTTTTGGATAGAGGCATTGCCATCGATCTCAAAATAGCCACGCTCTTCCCAGAGTTTGTAGTAGCTGTTTTCGATCGCTTTTGGATCATAGACGTTTTTTTTGGTTGTATCGCTCAAACGGTATCCTTCGGATATGCTGCGTAGTGTTTGGCAGCAATTTTATCCGCGATTATACCAAAAGGGTGCTTTGGGATTTGGGTATTACAGCTTGGGTTCGAGTGTTCCCTCTGTACATTCGATCACTTCAGTGGTGAGGTCATGCTCTTTGACACAGTCTATCGTGACATTGAGATCTGTGATCTCTTGGTCTATGTCCTTGACGATGAGCTCTTTTTTCTCTCTGTTCCAGTTGGTGTAGTCATAGTTAGATGTTTGATCACCAAGCTCTTCATTGATGCGGTCAACGGCTTTGATGCAGGTCGAGGCTTCGTTGCCATTTTCTGAGTGATCCATACACTCTCTCGCTCCCTTGAGAGCCACCATGAGTTTGGGGAGGAGTTTTTTCTGCTTGGTGAGGTATTTGGCTCCGATGCTGTTGATGATTTTGATCTCTTGATTTTGGGTGAGGGTGATATTGTCTTCATTGATGTCAATCCCCATCTGTTTGACGGTGTGGTGCAAATCATCGATGGCAGCCATGTAGTCTGCCGTATTGACAGAAGCAGAGTGGTTACTGGTATAATCCACATCTGTGAGGATAGCAAACCCCGGCAACGCAAACTCATTCTCAGAGATAGGCTGATCGAGTACGACCATCTGCGCAGTTCTCGTAGAGGTAAATCCTGCTGCTTCAATCGTGATCTTGAGAGGGATGCCTTTGTAGAGGCAGATTGTCTGGTCTTTGGTATGCCAGAGATCACAAGCATATCCAGCAATGACCTCCGAGCCTACCTTGATGGCTTTCATCTCTTTGAGTATCTCTAGGCTCTCTTCTGACATATCTGCCCCTTGGGCGATGGCGATATCGATATTGCGG
>CAZEIN010000325.1:0-1990 GCA_964512425.1 uncultured Sulfurovum sp. | reverse complement strand
CGATCTCTTCGAGTCCAATATCCTTGGTGAGTGGTATCCGTCCAATAGAGATCAACACGACATCAACAGGGACTACTACCACATGTCCATCTTGATGATCGAGAATGACATTGAGATGACCTCCCTCATCTCTCACTTCTCTGAGGCTGGCCTGATGGTGCATAATTACACCCACCTCTTCAAGCTTTTCATTCACATAATCACTTACATCTTCATCTTCAAAAGGGATGACTTTTTGTTGTGAGTCGAGCAGGTGTACTTTGGTTTGACCAAAGTTTGCGAAAATAGTAGCAAACTCACACCCCACAATACCTGCTCCCACAATCATGATGCGCTTGGGAAAGGCTTTGAGTTTATCCATGTGATCTGAGTGTATAATGCGTTCTCCATCTGTCTTGATAGTAGGATGTTCTCTGGGTGTTGAGCCTGTAGCTACGATAAAATCATCCGCAGTAATCTCTACTTGACTACCGTCACGCTTGTTGATGATGAGTGTATTTTTATCTTTAAATTTTGCCCATCCTCTGATTAGCGTGAGACTCTTGTCGCAGTCAGGTTTACGAGAAAATGTTTCGATTTGTGAGAGAATCTGATATTGCTTTTCTCCTGCTGCTTGCTTGACTGTTCTGATTACTTCATGATAGTTTGGTTTGAGTCCAGAGGCCTGATAGCCTCTATCAGTCTGGTTTGCAATAGAGAAGTCTCCAGAGAGTTCCCACATGGTTTTGGAGCTGAGTGCACCATTGACGATACCTGCCCCTCCGATGTGTCCGCCCTCGATGATACAGACATGTTTCTCGAAATCATACGAACGCATCGCAGCAGCAAACCCCGCAGGGCCAGAACCTATCACACAGACATCAAATGTCAACTTCTCCATTACACTTCCTTTTTGCGATAATGCATAATTATATCACAAGCAAGTAGAGGACACATAGCAAATAAGTATCAATTTTCATCAAACTTTTTGATGAATACTATCGGTTTGATAAATAAGGAGAGAGTATCGAGAGTATCGCTGTGAGAAAGAGAAAAAACATCACCATTTTTTTGAGCTTTTCTTTGTCAAAACTATTGCCGATCCTCACCCCTATGAGTGCAGCGATGATAACCAACGGTGCCGCCATGACTCCCCAGACAAAGGCATGAGAGAGCTCAGAGCCAAATTTCCAATATAACAAGGCTATCTGCACAGGAGAAGCAAAGAGAAATACGGTGGTGATAAAGGCTCTGGTACGTTTGGGCTCCCACTGATGTGCCATGAGCCAGAGCACAATCGCAGGCCCTCCCATCCCTAGTGTTCCCAGCATGATGCCACTCAGTCCAAAAGCCAGTACCGTCCAGACAAAGGGCAAATGCTCTCTGGGCTTGAATGAGACAAAAATCTGTGTCAACAAGATCAGCAGTAGCATCACACCTACGAGCTGTTTGATATAGGTGGTATCGAGATGATCCACATAGTAGAGTAGCCATATCCCTATAGGGAGCGAGTGATAACGGATCAGAGATGGAGCCATGATATCCTGCCAGACGATATCATCACGGAGTTTATAGGCATTGGTACTCAACTGCACAAAGATAGGAATAGAGGTCAGCACCACCGCCTCAGCCAGAGAAAATCCCGTCCAGATCAACAGAGGAATCGCAATGAGGTTAA
The DNA here is from genome assembly GCA_964512425.1 of uncultured Sulfurovum sp. GTDB lineage: Bacteria > Campylobacterota > Campylobacteria > Campylobacterales > Sulfurovaceae > JAAXPZ01. Next base: position 333 of record CAZEIN010000325.1, on the reverse strand, counting down.
AGGCAAATCCAATCATCGCCTGTGTCATACTGGAGAAAAACAGAATAACAGCAGCGATGATGAGATGTTCGGTACCCATGGAAGTCCTAATTTTCTGAGCATTATAACACGCTAGAGTTAAAGGCTTCATAGAAGATTTTAGGTAGAATTTTTAGAAGTGACATTGTGCTCTTGGTGCGGGCTTGAGATATAGCAGAAGTGCATATTCAACGCCTCCCACTTAAATGCACGTGAAAGTATCAGCACATCCTCAAAAAGCTTCTCATAGCTCACCTCAAACTGCTGTCCATCTACTTTGTAGATAAAAGCAGCATTGTCCCTGTATTTCTCATA
>CAZEIN010000324.1:0-2161 GCA_964512425.1 uncultured Sulfurovum sp. | reverse complement strand
CCACACATAGAGTGATCTCTGTCCAAGCGCTGTACCTATATCGGAGACAACTTTTTTGAGGGTTGCATCTGTATATCCGTTGGATTTAGTTTCTTCTAAATAGAATCGTTTACGATCCCCTGCCGCTTCATTTTCTCTTTTGATAATCTTTTTTCTGGGCGATATGACAGAGCCAATTAGGTGCTTTTGTATAGACTGTGCAAAGTCTCTAATATGTGTTGGAGTAGGTAAAATTTTACTCTTGATAGACTTTTTAGTGTACACTGCCTTTTTGCTCTGTCTGCTGGCTGCTTGTTTTGCGTTGTGACTGATAGTGGTGTGCGTATCCGAGAATGCCTTGCTGTAATTGCTCAGGAGTACGAATACATCCTTGGGATTTGCACCCAGGGTGACGGTAGCGTTCTTGCTTGTGCCTTTGCCCAGGGATTGGACGGTATAGTCACTAGTAGCATCTATATTTATATGCTCTCGTATCTGGATTCTAATAGTGGCAGTCTCAGAGCATTGCTTGTCGCCATCCTTTTCACAGATTTGGAATGTAAACTGATCATCACCTGAATAATCATTATAGGGCACATAGGTGAGAGGATTGTGGCTGAGTGTACCATGGCTTGGATCGGTGATGATTGTATATACCAGTGCATTGGTATCTGGATCCCTCCCGCTGAGTGTAATGGTGATTTCTGTATTTTCTTCTGTTGTTACTGCTTGGGAATAGGTAGTGGGTTTTGCATTATTGGGTAATGCATCTACGCCATTTTGGATACCATCACCATCATCATCATCTAGCTTGTCACTATGTGCTATGGCATCTTTTAGATCATCAAAAATAGTATCTATATCATTGCTATTTTGAGCCAGCGCCAATAGGTATCTATTGACCTTATCTTCATTATTTGCATTGACCCCTTCGATACCAGCATCTGCATAGTCTTGGGAATCAGGTTTTTCATTATTTGGGTTCTTGACATAGTTTGTGATTTTTGTGACAGCTAGGGCTTTACGAAAATCGTCAGCACCATGATTGGAACCACCACCGCCACAACCAGTCAACATCAATATAAATGCCACTATAAGCAGCAAAGGTATTTTTTTTATCACTTTTTCTCCCTAAGTATATAGAATAGGTGTAATTATAGTATAAAATAATAAGAAAAAAGTCAAAGAGGGCGGAGAGTATGAATAAAAATTGCCCATCAAGCGATGGGCGGCATAGAGGGGGTGTTATCGAATGATCTCGAATGGGTTTTCGATAACCTTTTTTCTGTCTACTACATAAGGAATCAGTGCAGTTTGTCTGGCTCTCTTGATCGCTACAGTGACGAGCTCTTGGTGACGTTTACAGTTACCAGTCAATCTTCTCGGCATGATCTTGAATCTCTCACTCAAGCTAAACTTGAGAGAGTTGAGCTCTTTGTAGTCGATAAACTCAACTTTTTGCTCACAGTACTTACAATATCTTTTTTTAAATTTTCTTCTTTCGGCCATTATTTACTCCTAAAATGGTATTTCATCTTCATCGATGTCTATCTCTGGGACTTGTTGTGTCGGAGCAGGCTCACTGTAGGCAGGTTGCTGTGGGGCAGCGGGCTGTGCAGGGGCTTGGTTGTATCCGCCTTGCTGCTGTCCACCGCCATAGCTACCACCTTGGTTGCCAGCGGGATTGTCTCCCTTGTTGTCGAGCATTTTCATACTCTCTACAGTGACTGAGTGCTTGCTTCGCTTTGTGCCATCTTGTGCTGTCCATTGCTCGAGCACGAGGCGTCCATCTATCAAAACCTTGCTACCCTTGCGTAGGTACTGGTTGGCGATCTCAGCCACACGACCAAAGAAAGTGAGGTCAACAAACATCACCTCCTCTTTTTGCTCGCCTGTCTGAGATTTCCACTTGTGGCTGGTTGCGATACCGACTTTACCGATCGCTGCACCACCCTGAGAGTATCTGACTTCAACATCTCTGGTGAGGTTTCCTACCAATACGACTTTGTTATACATGGGTGCTCCTATTTTGCTGTGGGCTTACGCCTCTGGGGTTGCTTCTGCTTCTGGTGCTGCTTCTACTACTGGAGCTTCTGGTGCAGTTTCTGCTGCTGGAGTCTCCTCTTTTGCAGGTACTGCACTTTTTGCTGCTGCGGCTTCAGCCATTTTAGTGAACTGACCG
>CAZEIN010000323.1:0-10654 GCA_964512425.1 uncultured Sulfurovum sp. | reverse complement strand
CACCACACTAGCTGCCGCCAAGGCCACAGCACTCGCTATCCAAGAGCTCAAAAAACATAATGGCGAGCTAGAACCTAAAGCATTACAGGATTATCTGGCATAACTTTTTTAACCCGAAATTCGGGTTTAATGGTATCTTCTCCCTCCTCATACCCTACAAAAAGTAGGGCTCATGAAGATCTACTTCAACCTTAGCCTTGACAACCCACGCTTGGGGTATGCCAAGGCAATCGTCACCAATGCCAGTGCTGTCATGTAGTAGGCCCATGTAGGTATAGGTAGTGGATCACCTGTCGCATAGGAGTGCATCCCGCTGAGATAAAAATTTACCCCAAAATAGGTCATGAGGATGGAAGCAAATGCCACAAAGGATGCTGCTGCTAGCACATAGGGGCTATCTAGTTTTTTCACTAGTCGTAGGTGTAGTACAAAAGTATAGACGACGATAGAGACATATGCCCAGGTCTCTTTGGGGTCCCATCCCCAGTATCTACCCCAACTCTCATTTGCCCAGACACCACCGAGAAAGTTTCCTACTGTGAGCATCGCCAGACCGATGATGAGGGCGGCTTCAGTCACTGCCATGAGCCCATAGATGGATTGGTCTATATGGGGGCGTTTTGGGTTCCTGAGGATGAAAAGTAGTAGTACGATGTATCCTATCACTGCCCCCAACCCCAAAAAGCCATAACTAGCTGTGATGATAGAGACGTGTATGGTTAACCAGTAGGATTTGAGTACAGGGACGAGATTGGTGATTTGTGGGTTGATATGGCTTAGGTGTGCAGTGAACATAAAGATGCCAGCCACCACAATTGTCGCACTCAGTACCAGTAGTGAACGGCGGAAAAATATGATGCCTGCCAGCATCGCTGACCATGAGATATAGAGTAGTGATTCATAGGAGTCACTCCAGGGGGCATGTCCGCTGATATACCAGCGAAGCCCCAGCCCAAAGGTATGAGCGAGGAAGAGCACAAAGACCGCCACCACAGCAAACTGCTGTACTCGCTTGAAAAATGAACTTTTGCTATTGGCAATAATCTGAGCAAACCCTACCAGCAGAAGCAAGAAGCCCAAAATCATGTAGATACCTACCAGACGAGGAAATAGATGCAGGGTATTGTAGAAAAACTCTGCATCTATTTTGCTCTGAGCAGGAATGAGCTTGGCACCATAGCGATACTGATAGTTGCGTATCTGCTCGATGGTGCGGTTGGCAGCTGCCCAATCTTTGGCTACAACAGCATCAATCAATCCACGTGTCATCGACTCTACGGCACTTTTGGCTTTGCCTGTAAATTTATCCATCGCCTTGAGTGGGTTATACCATGTATTGGCAGAATCATTCTCCAGGGGGTAGATTTTCAGGAGATTGCCATAGAAAATCATATAGATGACATTGAGTTTTTCATCCATTGCGATCACTTCACGCTCAAATGTACCTCGTTTGTTGGGGTTTAGTCTATTGGACTGCTCTACGGCATTTTTGAGCTTGTACCCATTGCTACCTACAAAAGCATCAGCAAAAGAGGCATAGCTCTCCCCTCTATCCATGCCTAATGCATCTTTGAGTTTGGGGGATTTGACCTTCATGAGTTTGGCATGTCGCCAGAGCTCTGGGCGGGAGAGCATCCCCAAGATGACTTGGTTTTTATCCAAGCCCTCAAAACTCAGAGAGCCATGCAGCTTGTAAAGCAATTCAGAATCCAATGTATCCATCGGCTCCATTCTTCCCATAGGGGCTTGTACCATGAGTCCTGAGAACTTTTGGGCAGTCGGCTCAGAGGATTGTTTATAAGTGGCTAGGTAGCTATTGAACTGGGCTGACTCTGCGGCATGAAGTGTGGGTGTCGTTGCAGAGAGCATCATCAATGGCACAAAAGCCATACTGCTGTTTTTGACATACCTAATGAGCTTGCTAAAGCGTGACCGTTTGGCAAAGAAATTGCCCATAAATCCAATGACCAGTAATAGATATCCCAAGTAGGTCGGCCATTTACCAGGGTCATCATTGACACTGAGTACGGTACCTAGTTCATCTTGGTCATAGGAGCTTTGGAAAAATTTGTAGCTGCCATAGTCCAGTGTATGGTTCATATAGATACGATAATCCAGAGTGTTCTCCCCATCCAATACAGTGACTTCACTGGCATAGGAGGAGGGAGCCATACTGCCAGGATAGCGATCGAGCTGAAAATCTCTGAGTTTGACGGAGAAAGGCAGGGTCAAAACCTTGGAGCCAAACTCCACAGCGGCCTCTACGCCATCAAAGGCAAACTTTTTGGGGTAGCCTTTCATATTGCGTTGTCCGATGAGCTTCTCTACTTTGCACACCCCTTTGTAGCAGACCTCTACAGAGAGCATTCCCATATCATGTCCATTTTCTCTGCTGTAGCTATAGTCTGCATACCGTACATCTATCTGATCTGCTGCACCAAAGAGAATCGTGTGACTAAAATCGTTGCTGCCGAGTGCGGTCATGTCTTTTTGGAACTCCTGGAAGTATGTTTTACCTGCACTCTGGATAGTGACTTGCAGATAGGGTTCAGAGCTGATCATACGATTTTCACTCTTGCCCTCACGGATATGAAGTATCCCCTCCTGTCCTACATAACGGGTCAGTCCCGCACCGATCAAAATGACCAAAAACCCAACATGAAACGTAAAAAGCGACAAACGCTTCCACATCTTGCGTCGGAGAATAACACCCAATAGATTGAGCCCCGTGAGTATCAGTACGCTCTCATACCACCAATGGTTATAGACCAATACCCTAGCGGATGAAGTACCAAAATCATTTTCGATAAAGGTCGCTATAGCAGCACCAAGACCCAGCAGGAAAAGAAGCAGTAATGTTGTTTTGAGAGAGAGCAGGCTGTCTAGTATTTTTTGCATGGTAAAGTATCCTCGTCATGTTTGATATGATTCACTGTCAAGATTATAGAGTAGCAAGGTAAACCACCCGCTAAAAGCGGAGGCTTGTAAGGTTTTAGTGCTGTTGTGACTTTGGTTTTGGTTTCTCAGAGGCAGTCACATTGTTACTATAGAGATATTCTCCCCACTCTGATTTTTGGTATTTTCCACTGTCTACGCCCAGGGTAAACTCCATCATTTTACTCAATGGTAGAGGAGAGATATAGCCAGGCATCTGGAACATTTTTTCCGCTTTTTTGTTGAAAATAACAATATTGGGTGTGGCTTTCACGCGATAGGACATTTGCAACTCTTGGGTGCTGACATCTTTGCCAAAAAGCTTATAGATTTTATGATTATCTCTAGCGATTGCATAGACATCAAACTTTTTTGCCAAATCATGGAGAAACGTCACATTGTTGAGTTCGCCCTCTAGCTTTTCACAGTAAGGACATGTTTTGGAGTCAAAAATAAACATGATGGGTTTCCCCGACATGGGTATTTCTATGGAACGTTTTACAATTGATTCAGCCATAACCAGCGTTGCCAGCAGTGCAAAGAGAAAAACTATCTTTTTCATTTTTTTGCCCCTTTTACCTCTACACCATGCTCGGTGTAGTATTTTTTGAGTGCTGCATAGACATCACCATTTTTTCTGTCTTTGCCTTTCCAAAGCTTCTCTTTGACAAAATCTAGTGTTGCCTTGAACTGCTGGGGAGGCATATAGCCAGGTACCACAAAGATATGCCCTGCTTCACTATCCGTAAAAATCAATGTAGGTGTAGCGGTCACATTATAGATACTGATGAGCGTCTTGGTATCCACATCCATCATCTCGCCATTATGCTGAAACTTGTGCTGTAGTTGCCCTCTGGCGTCTACATACACAGGCGTAACTGTCTCAGAGATTTTGGCAGCCAATGCTTCATCAGAGACGATATCGTCTTTGATCTTTTGTGTATAGGGATCGCTGTCTTGACCAAAGAGCAGTAGCATCTCTTTGCCATCAGTGGCAATCTTGGCGGCATCTTTAAAAATTGTATAGAACTTACTCACTTCTGCTTTGGGTGCTGCCTTGACCTCTACGGCTTCTTTTTTGGGCTCTGCTTTGGTTGTAGCAGGTGCTTTTGTAGGTTCACTTTTGGTCATCTTTGGGGTTTGTGTTTCACTCTTGACCTCTTTGGCTGTGCTTTCGCCACATCCACCCAAAAGGATAGCTGAGAGCAGTGCTACACCTAATAATTTATTCATAATAGTATCTCCGTAGTATTTGATTTGATTCACTATTGAGTAGGCTGGGGAATCGTTAGGGAGCCTACTCAAGAGTAAAGCAATTATACCACAAAGGACTTAACGCCCTTTGTGTAATTGTAGAAGGTTTAACCCCTCTTATTTAAGCATTTGGTCTATTTTCTTACCATGCTCACCTGCGGCTTCCATTCTATCTCTCTGCGCTTTGTCAAGAGGTCTAGAGTCTGGCCAGTGTGTACCGACTGTTTGTGTCTGTTTGCCAGTCTTACGATCAACAACTACAGACCAGTCATAGTTCATGCCTTCGATAGCTTTCATTTGAACCTGCGTCGTCTTAGGTACGATTTTACCAGTCTTGAGGTTTCTAAGATCGAGTGTAAAGTCTTTACCCTGTCCCTTCATGAACTCACCATTCTGGATACCATAGCCTAGGGCTTTAGGATCATTGTGACAGCTCTCACATGTTCTGGCTTTTGCACCAGTTGTGTGTGGCTGTGCTGGAGACATGTCTGTACCTGCTACGAGTGCACCATTTGGTCCATCAGGTACCTGTGCCTGCTTGTTGAGTGCGATTGTTTCACCATCTGGGCCTACGATTGTATAGGTGACCTGACATCCTGGGATGATTGTTGTAACAAGACCTTCACCGTTGATACCTAGGATTGGATCTTCCCATCTGAGGTAGCTTCGTGTTTCACTTGCTTTACCGATCTGCTTTTTACCTTTGGTTCCAAGTACTGACTCACTTGTTTCGCCATTAGCAAAGTGTGTAGAACCACTAGCGATCCAGTCTGTTTTAGACTTACCAGGTGTATAGTCTACTTTGATGTGACAACCATAACATTGTGGTGCCCAATCAGAGTGACAAGAATAACACTCCATATTTTCCATATGCTCTTTGACAAGTCCCATAGCCACATGTGCGTCTTTAGACTTCCATGTATTGTTCATTGCTTTTTCTTTGAGCAATGGTGCTTTGAGATCTTTACCACTAGCTAGGTGAACAATCACTTCTTTGCCGTCTTTGACAACGTTTCCGAGTGGGTTACCTCTAGTAGAGAGTAGATAGCCATCCATTGGCTTATAGACAGTACCTTGAGTCATCCAGTATGGAAGCTCTTTTGCCATGCCTCTTTCACCTTCTGGTGCACCCACAGCAAGATTTTTCTCACCGAAACCTATTTTGAGTTCCCATGGGAATTTCTCATTGGTACCATGACAGTCCGCACACTCAATCTCTACTTGACCTAGTGTAGTACCAAATAGTGTACCATCACCATGCATATCTACAGATGTGTGACAATCTTGACATGTCATACCTGCTGCAAAGTGCAAGTCTTCTTTGATATGCTTGTATCTCTTGCCATGTGTTTTTGGCTGTGCTTTACCACCTGCTTGTAGTGGAGAACTGTATGGCTGCTCCATCATACCAACAAATGATACACCGATTCGCTTACCACGGTTGTGACAAGAGTTACAAGTCTCAGGGTGAATACCACTGAACTCTGCACCAGCTGGTGTTTTGACTTTTGCTTCACGTGTACCTTGCATCATGTGTACGAGTAGGTGACCATGCTCTTTCTTGTCGATAGTTGGGTCATTACCTTCGTAGAGACCTTCGTTACCATAAGGAACGTGACATGCACTACAACCCATACCTCTCCAGTCACCACGACCTTTACGTCCTCTGACACCTAGGTGGCATCGCTGACAGTCAGATCTCTGATACGTGATAGAAGCATGATAGGCTACTCTCGCTTTGTAATCCTCATCACTCTCGCCAGCTTTACGCTTAAGATCTGCGGCAGCTTGTGGTGGTAGTGGAAGTTGCTTGAGCTCAGTTGGGAACTGATCAGGGAACTTATCGATCATAGCAGTCATATACTTCTTGTATGTGTCTGTACCCCATGCTGGTGTTTTTCCATCTTCGTCTTTGACATCATAGTTTGCAAACTGTACCTTTTTGGTAGGCTCAGTTCCCCATGAGTGTAGGTTACCTTGGATTTTACCTGCTTCTGTAGCCATCAAAGATTTTTTGACATTGGCAACTGTATCTGCGTGACAGATTCCACAGGTTTTGTCCATGATCCAGAAACTTCCCGGGTCTCTTACGAATGCTGCGAGTCCACCTGGGTGAGCTTTTGGAGCACCTTTGTGTGCAGTTTCAGCTGTTTTAGCTCCTGCATCACCACCGTGACAGACCACACATCCACCTGTGTCTCCCATTCCTTTGCCCATTGCTGCGATCTGTTTCATCATATCGGAGCTTGGCTCTCTAATATGCTCTATGCCTTGGTGACATTTCACACAACTGTCTCCGCCGTCAACACTCTTAGGCACTGCCTTCATGTCTCCAGCAGAGGCAGAAAGTGTTAGAACAAATAGTGTTGCAAGAAATGCAACTGTTGATTTGGCAATCATCTTTTCCTCCTTGGATTGCTTTTGTGAGGAGAGTATCCTCTACTCGTATAGTATCTTGTTAAAGTGCCAATAAAGTGCCACAAATTGATTCCGGCCAATGAGATATTTCAAGCGTCTATTAATAGAGAAACGATAAAATAATCCCTATACAATATATAAGGATAGAATACAATGAAAAAAGTTTTACTTATGTTGTTGGCACTACTTTATGTCTCCACACCCATACAAGCAGACACAAAAGAGCATATCATCACTACCCATGATCTAGGCTGGATGAACAATCTCGAAGAGGCAAAAGCCATCGCCCTCAAGGAGAAAAAGCCTATCATACTCTTTTTGCACTCACAAAAATGCTTCTATTGTCCCAAGCTGATTGAGGAGGTGTTTCCTCAGCCAGAGGTACAAAAATTCCTCACAGAGCATTTTGTCAAACTTGATCTAGATGTGGCTACTGGTAGTGACAGTATCGAAGAAGATACAGGAGACCAAGCACCAGAGCGATTCATCGTCAGCATGACTCCAGGTATTCTTTTTATGGGACCCAAAGAGGAAAAGCTCTACCGAAAGGGCAAAAAACACATGATTATCTATGGCTTTTGGAAGCCAGATGAGCTGATCACTTGGGGCAAAGAAGCACTCAGTAAATTCAATAAACTACACGGAGCACGCTATGCAAAGTAAAGCACGTATCATACTGGCTATTCTGCTAAGTTTCACATTCATACATGCCAAGGAGCGTGGCAAACATGTCACCAGAGAGAAAGTAGGGCAACAGTACTACCTCAAAGCCTGTGCCACCTGTCATGGTGATGGCAAGCTGGCAGGAAATATGGCAACACAAAGAGAGTGGAAAGCACTCCTCGATGCCAATGCCAGTGAGCTCATCTATCTACACGAAGAGGTCTACCCGGACAAAGTAGAGAAAAATGCTGTAGCGGCTATCAACTACCTCAAGAGCGAGCAGTTTAAAAAAGAAGAGCGAAAGCTTCTCAAATTTTTGCAGGAGTTTGCCAGTGATTCGCCAGATATTCCTACTTGTTACTAGTGCGACTCTCCTCCTCTGGGGAGGGAAAAAATGCCATGATCACTATAACCCAAAATGGTTCGAGGAGCCCAGTGATGAGATTATACTGGTTGTAGAAGAGTATTTTGAGGACAAAAAGATTTCCTTTTTGCCTGCATTAGCAGAGATTAAAAAGCTGGGATTATCTCCTATAGGACACGCTGTATGGCAGCTACCACACAGTACCCAACCCTACAAAGATCTGCACTTTCCTGTCACCCCAGGTATCTGGAGATATGAGCAGGCTGCCCAAAATATCAACACAACACACCTCCTCATCAAGGAGCATACCAGATTTTCTGAGATTGAAGCGATTAATGTCTATAATGGTCTAATGGGGTCCTATTGGGATGACTATATCGTAGATGGCTATGAGATGACACTCAAACCAGAAGACACCCGTATACGCTATAAAGACCGCTACTTTGAACTCAATGTCAAACTCTATGGACTCAAAAATGATGCTACTGGTCTCAATCGTACCTACACAGATATTATTTTGAGGGACTATACGCACAAAGTCGAACAGTTCAAGCAGTGTGAGGAGCAAAAGTGAAAATCCTCCTACTCGAAGATGATCCTCTCATCGCAGAGCAGATCAAAGAGTATTTTGAGCTCTGCGACCACAAGGTAGACCTCTACGATAACGGTCTCTCTCTCATTGAAAATGCCAATCCTGCCAGCTATGATGTGATGCTATTGGATATCAATACCCCAGGACTAAGTGGACTAGAGGTACTCAAGGAGTTTCGTGACCTCTCCATCTCTACGCCAGCGATTTTTGTTACTGCGATGAGTGACATGAGCTACCTCAAAGAAGCATACAGTACAGGATGCAATGACTATGTACGCAAGCCTTTTGATATCGAAGAGCTGGAACTTCGTATCGAACAATTGGTCAAGGAGAGCTGTACAGAACGCATCGCTATCTCAGAACAGTACGCTTTTGATATGAAAGAGGAGAAACTCTACTACAGAGCCAATGAAGTCCATCTCAATGACAAAGAGCGTAATCTTATCTACCTCCTCCTCAAGCACCGTCCTCATACTGTCTCCAAGGAGATGATCAAAACCTATGTTTGGGATGACCAAGATGTCTGCGACAATACCCTGCGTACCAAGATCAAAAAACTCCGAGACAAACTCGATGAAAATTTCATCCAGAGTCTACGTGGGGCAGGATACAAGATAGATGCCTAGCGCGCCACTCATCAGTCGCAAAAAGTTTACTGGCGTACTGGCATTCTCTTTTTTTATCTATGGCATTGTGCTGATGTTGCTCTTTTTCTTTTTTAGCAATTGGCTGATTGAGAAAAAAGAGATAGAGCAGTTCAGAAACGAGAGTTACCTCCAGGCAGAGAGCAAGGAGAAGTATCTAGGTCTCTACCTAGACAAGCTCTCTCGCAGTCTCAAATCAGTTGCTTTTAACCCCTATTTTATGAGCTACGTGGTCAATGAAAAATACATGAACTCTGCAGAGTTTCTCTTTCTGACTATTATGCTGGAGCATGATGACTATATGCAGTTACGCTATCTGGATGAAAAGGGCGTAGAGAAGCTCCGCTTTGATCGTGATGGTATCAGTACCTACCCCTACAAAAAAGCCAATCTCCAAGACAAATCAGACAGATACTACTTTAGAGAAGCATCCAAACTACAGGAGGGTGAGATTTATACCTCCAAGATCGACTACAATGTAGAAAATGGCAAAATCGTACAACCTTTTGTGCCTGTATTTCGTGTCTCAATTCCTATCTATTTTGAGGGTACATTCAAAGGTATCCTCACTATCAATACCTTTGCGGAGGGGATTATCAATCTTTTTACCGCAGCGGCTACTTTTGATATACTGATCTATGACAAAGAGGGGTATATCACCTATCAAGATGGTAAATTCTATGATAAGAGCATCAATAGCAGAAAAATCACCGATGAACTCCCTATTTTGGCAGAACAACTCCCCCAAAAAGAACAAGAGTTTCTCTCAGAAGAGAAAAGAGTTTTCATCAAACCCATACACATGGGTACAGAGATGATTTATGTTGCGTTAACCCCCAAAAAAGACGCGATCCTTTCATTTAAAAAAGAAGATTACCAAGCAGCTTCTCTTGTGCTTTTTCTACTCTTTATCACCGCTTTCCCACTCTCCTATCTCTTGAGCCGACCTACAGAAAGCATGTTTAAAACAGTATCTAGACAACAAGACGAGCTACAAGAGCTCACCCATACGCTAGAAAAACGTGTTGCAGAAAAAACCGAAGAGAATGGACGCAAAGACCGTATGCTCATCCATCAGGCACGTCTAGCAGAGCTAGGGGAGATGATAGGAAACATCGCCCACCAGTGGAGACACCCACTCACTAGGCTCAGCCTACTGCTACAGAACCTCAAAGCACTCAACAAAAAAAATCGTCTCACACCAGAAAAGATGACCAATATGCTAGATCTTGCCAACGAGCAGATATTTTTTATGTCTGATACAATTGATAACTTCAAAGATTTTTACCGTCAAGATGAGGAGAAAAAAGAGTTTACTATCAAAGATACCTATACCAAAGTCGTGGAGATGGTCGGTCACAATCTCAAACACAACAATATTAGTATTGCGTATACAACCGAGACTCCAGTGACTATCTATGGAAACCAAAATGAGTTTTCACAAGTCCTACTCAATCTCATCATCAATGCCAGAGATGCACTACTCAGCACCAAACCCCCCAATCCCTATATCACACTGAGTACATCTCAAACCAGTGATATCAATACGCTAAAGGTCTCCGACAGTGCAGGCGGTATCCCAGAGATGCTCTTGGAGCGGATATTTGAGCCCTATTTTAGTACCAAAGGTGACCAAGGCACAGGGATAGGTCTCTATATGGTACGCACCATCATCCAAGAAAAATTTAACGGCAGTATCACTGCACATAATGATAAAAATGGTGCCGTGTTCGTGATAGAGATACCCAAAGGATCCCTAAAACAAGCTCTTCACCCTATCAAGTA
>CAZEIN010000322.1:0-7577 GCA_964512425.1 uncultured Sulfurovum sp. | reverse complement strand
CTCATGAAGTTTACGCTCTAAGAGCTTTTGGTCAACGTCATGTTGGTACTGTCCTATGCCTAGTGACTTTGGGTCTATCTTCACCAGTGTTGCCATAGGGTCACGTAATCGCCCTGCGATGGAGATGGATCCTCTTATGGTGACATCTAAGTCTGGGTACTCTTTGGCTGCTACGCTAGATGCTGAGTATACCGATGCCCCTGCTTCAGAGACTACGGTATATGGTATGGTCACACCATCAGCGTTGAGCTTGGCAAAAAAGGCTTGGGTTTCATTAGACGCTGTTCCATTACCTATGGCTGCACCTTGTATGTGGTACTTCTTTACAAGCTTGGCTACCACATCACGTGACTTGTCATACTCATCTCGTGGAGGTACAGGATAGATGACTGCATGGTCTAGGTACCTACCATTTTCATCTATAACAGCTAGTTTACACCCTGTACGAAATGCTGGATCAGCTCCTAAAAGTACTTTACCCACTACAGGTGGGGTCATAAAAAGTTGCGTCATATTCTTACCAAAGACCCCTATGGCTGCCACATCTGCTTTTTCTTTGAGTAATGAAAATACTTCTCGTTCTATGGAGGGGTATAGCAGACGTTTGAAGCCATCTTTGTAAGCATCAAAGAACAAGGCCTTGGAGCTTGCCATGTAGTCTCTGAGTTTGTAACGCCTCAAGGTCTCCAGATATCTCTGTGTATCGATGGTGAGCTTGACGTTGAGCTCCTTTTCTTTCTCTCCACGCTTGATGGCCAGGTAACGATGTGAGGGAATATACGCTGCCTTCTCACTGTGCAGTTTGTAGTTTTTAAAGCTCCCATTCTCTACAAACTTCTTCGTAGCCTTGACCTCGATCATCCCATGACGCTGTACCATATCCCGAAGCACCTGACGCTCTTTGGGTTGCTCTGCGTAGCGTTCGGCGATGATGTCCTGAGCTCCCTTGATGGCATGGGCTGCATCTGCCACCTCGCCTTGTGCAAATTGAGCTGCTTTACGGGTGAACTCCTCTTTACTAAGTTTAGCTGACTGAAGTATGTTTGCTAAGGGTTCTAACCCTTGTTTGATGGCAGTCAGAGCTCTGGTATTTTTCTTCTCTTTAAAGGGACGGTAGATATCTTCCAAGGCTGTCATCGTCTCAGCCTCTTCTATCTGCGAACGCAACTTGGCATCCAGCTGTTCACGCTCGGTGAGGATATGCAGTATCTCCTCTTTGCGCTCCAGCAAACGCTTGGCACTCAGATACACATCATAGAACAAGCGCAACTGCTCATCATCGGCTCCCCCGGTGAGCTCCTTGCGATAACGTGCGATAAACGGAATCGTGTCGCCTTTGTCCAGCAGGGTGAGAATGTTTGTGATTTGGTTGGGGTTGAGGGTCGTTTTTTGGGTTAGTAGTTGTGTGAGGGTTTGCATGAGAATCGCTCCTGTGTTGGCGGAGCGATTATACTGTATCTTTACTTTTTGCGGAATAGGTCATCTTGCTCTGTCATGGAAACGGCTTTTGAACAACAAAATTATCCAGAGGCTCTCCCTCTTGCCAATTGGACTTGAAGATGATTTTTGTTCCATCTGGGCTCACTGTAGCATGGGCACTTCTGTCTGTATATCCGTAGCCGGCATTGTGTTGTGCCATGAACCTTGCTTTTGCAAAGCGGTTGACGATACGGTCACCATCTATATTGACGCCATCATCGCCTAGCATCATGGCAAAAATATCTCTGTCGTTTTGCTGGCCTGATTTGTAGGTGATATATGCCCAGCCTGGTCTTTGGTGATTTTGGCATGAGACATGACCACCACCATGATTTTCTACGAGAAAATCCCTCTTTTTACTCTCGATGTCATACTCCCAAATGCCCTTGTCATCCTCTCCCTCGTACATACCATCTGCCCCAATACCTGCATTCTCAAACTGCACATAAAACTCTCTGTCACCATCTTGGGATACGCAGACATCTCCATGATTGCCTTTGTATGCCAATGTCTCTATAAAGTTGAGGTTGAGGTCATACTTGTCAAGTTTTTTATACCAATCGGTACTGTGGCTACCATCTTTTCCCTCTCGGAGTGTGTCGTAATGATAAACGAGAATATACCTACCCAGAGGAGAGACGGTTGCCCAGTTGAGACGATTCTGTACCCTGTCTGGTGTCAGATGCAACGTACGTGTGCCGTGTGTGCCGTCAAAATCTTTGATGATGGCACTGTTTTGCTGAAGATTATAGAGGATAAAAGTAGGGGTATCCTCCTCTCTATCCAAAAGATGTGCCGTGAGCAACATGAGGGTATCATTGTGATCCATATTTCCCTCATATTCGCCAATGCTTATCCTGTCATAGCGTCCAGGAATCTCATAGAGCAGCGTCTCCTCCTGGGTCAAGAGATTCTCCTGCACGATACCGTAGTGCTTGGAAGATACCCATCCCAACCCATAACGGATATTTTTATCCTTGTGGGCGAGGCGTTTTTTGGAAGTCGTTGCAAACGTATGTATCGGCTCATACGTATGAGCATCGGTTAGAACTTTGCCTGCCTGAAGAATCATGAGCGATTGGTCTGCATTCCAAACAGGGTCTTTGGGATAGTGATGAACAGGACTTTTATCCTCATCGCCAGTGGCCTGAGTCACTCTGGTGATTGTCGTCTCAAACGCACCACTCTCGTGCACACTCTGTTGGTACGCAGGTCTTTGCAATGAGGTGTTCAGTTCGTATCCGATCGTATCGAGATCCCCATTTATGAGTGTCGTATCGGATGGATATCGCTTTTGTATGCCTCGCATAATCTCATCCAGACGTTGCCACAGTGGCTTGCTCTGCGGTACCATGTCTTTGAGATAATACCACCAAAAATATCCACCTATAAAACGATGATGCGAGATGGCTTGTGTGTAGTAATGGGTGAGATAGCCTGCTTTGTTGCCAAGCGTTGCTCCTGTCTCACCAAAGCCCAGTTTTGCATGAGGAAACAAAACACCCAAATCATCAAAAACCCTGTTCCACTCTGCTGTGGTAGGCGTGTGCCCTTCACAATCCTCTTCATAATAGCTCACCCATAGATAATCAACTCCCTGACGTAGCTCTGCAGAGAGCCTGTCTCTCGCCCAATCTCTCATCTTGGCTGTTGGCAAGGTATAGCAACCATCATGGTGAAGATAATCGTTATAATAGAGTGTCAGCGCGGTTTGATATCCTCTACGTTTGGCTTCATTGTAGGCAATGGTGGTTTTTTGGGCAACGATATCAGGACTCTGTGCAGTATGGTCATAAGTCCATTCGCCATTGACTTCATTGCCTATTTCCCAGATTGCCACCTCATCTCCAAACGCATCCAGATACTCCTGGACTCTCTGCTCATATGCCTCCAAAGAGTAATCTTTGATAGATTCAGAATCAAACAAAGTTCCCATAATATCCGTCTGTTTGCGCAACTTTGCAATGGCATCAATATAATCCGAAGCAGGTACTTTATCAAAAACCACTCTGGATAGCACTCGTTTAGGAAATGCTTTGAGTGCAGTAAGCGTTTGGCTCAGGTTGTCGATAGAATCGATCGTCACACCATAACACTTGGTGGAGGTATCGATAGTGACCGTCACGATTCTCGTAGCACTGTCCGCACTATTGCCTGCCTCATCAGAAACAGTATAAGTGACATGGTATGTGCCTGCCTGCGAGGTATTGACATCCGAGACGGTTGTGATGTCGTCGGTGATATCTCCATCCCTGTCATCACTGGCTGTAGCCCCTGCATCACTATAGGTCTCACCTACAGTTACTGTGACTGTAGCCTCTCCTTGGAGGGTGATGATGGGCTTGGTGGTATCGCTCAGGACTGTGCCGCCTCCGCAGGCGGTGAACATCATTACCAAGAGGAAAATCAGTATCTCGCTCCATCGCTTTCTCATGCTATCTCTCCTATAGCCCTACCACTTGATATCCACCTGATAGGTATCCAGCACATTATCGGTATCGCCCCAATCGCTCCCGAAGAGCACCTTGGTACCATCGGGTGAGACATTGACCTGCGTGAGTCCATGACACGTTTCGCTGACATGCGTCTGTGCGTATCGCTCCACCACGCCACTGACATGGTCATCCAGTTTGAGGGCAAACACCTCTGTGTAGCCCTCCTCAGAGGTGTTGACATAGCACCAGCCCGGACGTTGGACATTGCGGCAGCTGATGTGTCCGCCTCCGTGATTGCTCCCGAGCAGATCCAGCGAGGCATGGGTACGTAGATTGTATGAACGAATCGCCGTACCACCATAGATCATCTGCACGTAGACAGGATCACCATTGACATCTACCCCCATATCTCCATGCCCTGCATACTCATCCAACTCAACCTCACCACTGAGATTCATATCGTATAGCCAAGTTTTTCCCTCAGCATTGACGACCAGATGGTGTGCAGTGGGATCAACACTAATCCAGTCAAAATAGTGTTCGTCGGTGCCACCCCAGACACCTCGGTGAATCTCTTTTTGCCAAGTCAAACTGGCCTCACCCAAATGATAGAGCAATCCAAACACCGTATCATCGCCCTCTTTTTTGGCAGCAAATACCACACAGCTATCCAACCAGTCGAGATTGCCCTCGTTGTTGCCTGTCGAGATAGCACTGTATCCCAGTCCAGACATATCGATGAGTATCTCCTGACTCACATCTGTCCTCTCTGCATTGAGTATGATCTTTTTGAAACGTTGCGAACTATCCAGCACAAAGATCGTGTCGGCCTCCGTTGCTGACCAGCGCAAATCCCCTGAACCATTCTGTGGAGAACCGAGTTTGGCATAGGCCTGATCACGATCCAGACCGGCTGTGATAGCCAGCTCTTGGAAGGTGACAGCATCGTAGAGACGGTATCCCATACGCAAGAGGGTTCCATCGCTGTTCCATGCAGAGCCCTGCTTGGGATAAGGGTGACTATTGTCAGTCTGCACCAACCGATCGGTGATACGCGTGATATTGGTATCAAACAGTGGCTCTTGGTAGTGAGCCAGATATGCTGGTCTGGCTTGTGCGATTGTCGCTACAGAAGCAAAAGTTGCGTCCACAGGATAGAGATACCCTGTAGCATATGCTTGGCACGATGCCACTCGCGGATTGGGTGCATACGTACCGCTAGCGGCACTATCGCATGGATAATTGCTACCTTCATTTATAAAACCATCTAACATTATTTGAAAATCTGCCTGAGAAGGAAGGTGACCATCTGCTAATATCTTTCTGTAAGCGTTATCACTCTCTTCTTCAGGAAAGATCATCTCTCCATCCAGGCCCTCAAACGTATAGCGTGCCAGTGCATCCAGTGGTGCATAGATCGCTTCCTGAGTGACGTCCAGTGGCGTACCGTGCTGGATGGTGTAGTGGTCTGTCTCTTTCTTGACGGTGATGAATGTCTTGTGGTCGACTGTCATATGGCGGTACATATCGAGATAGATACGTGGATCTGTGCCGTGATCCTCTTCATACCACTGGGTAACAAAACGGGTATCCGATGGCAGTATATTCTCCATCTGCCACTGAAAATCCACCCATGGTGTCGCCCCAAAGACAAATCGTCCCTGACTTCCCATGCCTTGCTCGGCAAAGAATTTATACGCCAGAGAGGGGAGCGTTCCTGCTCCTGAGGAGTGTCCTATGAGCCCTGTGCGGTTGTCATCATTGATCCCTTGGGCTTCGCACATACTCCATCCCTGCACAAAGGCATCGAAAAAGTTGTCTGCGATATGGGTATCGTTGAATCCATCGGCATACGAAGCAGCCACCACCACATACCCCTGCTGTACCAAATGGTGCAAGAGATGCTCATAACTACGATGATCCAATCCTCCCCCTGCTACAAAATAGAGTGTGGGTTTTTGGATGCCTGCTTGTTGATAATAGATACTGACACTCATATTATTGCCAGCACCCGACTCCACCGTGCCATCCTCTCGTGTGATACGCTCTGTCACCTCTCCTGTGGTGGCTGTCTGGATATCATCGACTCGCATATTGCCTCGGATATAAAAGCCATAAATCTCTTGAATATCCTCATCAGGGAACACTCTTTGGAGGTCGGCTTGGATATCTCGAACCACATGAATCCATCTATCGTCTCTCATGTAGCTGCCCAGCCCGATACGTAGATAGTCTTTGCCATCCTGCACCATATACTCCTTATCGGTATCGACAGGGAGATACTCTAGATAGAGCGGGTCATGGCCTGAAGTTTTGACCTTGATAAAAAATCGGAAATCCTCACTGGTACGCATACTCCATGAGACGATAAAGCCTTCGGTGATATTGAGATTGGTGAGTGAAAAGCCATTCTCTGTGCCATGGGTCGTCAAGAGCTCGATGACCCTGCTCCCTCTATCTGCATCATCAACATTGTTGATGGCAGCACCTGCTGGGTCGCCATCATAGACATTCCACCCAGTAGTCTCCCCATCCTCTGCATCCTCATGCACCACAGTCACGGGAGCGGGCGCATGCACACCGATCTCAATGGTATCCGTGGCACGGTTGCCTGCATTGTCTGTAACGGTGAGTGTCAGTAGGTGACTCCCCTCAACATTCGAGCTGTAGCTCAACAGTCGATCCGAGGAGAGCGTTGTTCCTCCTTCTTCCCAGAGATAGGAGACGATCGTACCGTCTGTATCCAGACCCGATCCGTTGAGATCGACTACCGTGTCAGGAGAGACGTTTTGATCCTCGCCTGCATAGGCATAGAGCAAAGAAGCCT
Source organism: uncultured Sulfurovum sp. (assembly GCA_964512425.1). GTDB lineage: Bacteria > Campylobacterota > Campylobacteria > Campylobacterales > Sulfurovaceae > JAAXPZ01. The sequence continues at coordinate 836 of CAZEIN010000322.1, read as the reverse complement.
CACGGTCAAACTGCTCACAGAGACGCTGCGTTGTGCTTTGGGCACAGGCGAGATCCTTGACCCACTCAGCGACGATGGTTGCCCCCCGTCTGTCCAGATGCGTCACATCGCGGGTGACACCATCGAGTTGCCATGCCCCAAACAGCCCATATCGCTGTGCCAATGTATACGTTTCATAAACGGCCAGACTGCGTGTATGCAGGTCAAGCACAGGCACATCCTCGGCCGCACCAATCTCCCAAAGATAGTCTGGGAAAGGGGCACGGGTATCGGTCAAGGTGCTCTTGGGATTGATCGAGGTCAGCAGTATCGGTGTCACGCCCATCAGTCGCGCCTGATCGATATAAAACTTGACATGCGCCTTAAAGGCGGTCTCATTGACATCATGGTGCTTGTCATTGGAGCCAAACTGTATCAACAAAAAGCCACCATTGGAGGTATTGGCATCCTCTATCAGAGTCTTGGTGCTGTTCCAGTCATAAGGACCCTTGTTTGCTGCCACAGCAGCATCGATCGGAGCATCTCTACGATAGCTGTGTACATAATCCTCCTCGCCTCCTGCAATCGCTGAACGGCGAGCACGGTTAAAGACATTCTCAGGATGCACCATCCATGCCGAGAGTTTGGAGCCCCAGCCAGTACGATGCAGCGAACCGTTGACATCCCGATCCCCATCAAAATCAAATCGCACTGTCGAATCGCCAATGATGAAGATTTTTTTGGTGGTATCAACACGATCTGATTTGGATGCTTCCACGGTATTGCCGTAAGCACCTGCATTGATACTGCCTCCGTTGGGAGTGGGCTCATGGGCAAAAGAGGAGGCGGGGTCACCA
>CAZEIN010000321.1:0-2439 GCA_964512425.1 uncultured Sulfurovum sp. | reverse complement strand
CGATGACACGGCTAGCTGCGCGTCTCCCACAGAGACTCTGGATGTCCCGGCTCTCAGCGCGGACACCTGGACGTTCTGTCGGGTGGCCCTGGCCAACCCCCTCTATGGCACCACCGCCGATATGACCCTCGACATTGACCTAACGATAGAGCAGGGCTCTTTCGTCGCACTCTCCGGGGTGAGTGGGAGTGGTAAGACTACGCTGTTGCGGGTACTGGCGGGGCTAGAGGAGGCTGAAGGGGGGATAGGTATGGGTGAGACTGCGTGGTTGCATCATGGTAAGGCACTGCCGCCTCAGAAGCGTGGGGTAGGGATGCTGTTTCAGTCCTATGCGTTGTTTCCTCATATGAGTGTGGAGGAAAATCTACGCTATGTCAGTGCAGACAAGGCACTAGCAGAGCAACTCATGGAGATGACAGGGCTCACAGCACTGCGTGAGCGTAAACCTCAGAGCCTCAGTGGTGGGCAGCAGCAGCGGGTAGCGTTGTGTCGGGCGATGATGGGGCGACCACAGCTACTGTTGCTCGATGAGCCACTCTCGGCTCTAGATCCCGTGATGCGTGCAGTACTCCAGCAGGAGATACTCTCCTTGCATCGGGAGTTTGGGACGACTACGCTGATGGTATCGCATGAGCCTGGTGAGATCTACCGTATGGCAGAGCGGGTGGTGGTGCTGGAGCAGGGGTGTGTCATCGCAGATGGTAGCCCCAGAGAGGTGTTATTGCGTACGACAGGGAGTCAAAAGTTCTCGTTTGAGGGGGAGATTTTGGAGATGGTGTCAGCAGATGTGGTGGTGGTGGCGATTATCGCGATCGGACAGCAGATCGTCGAGATTGTGATCGGTACAGCAGAGGCATCATCGCTCAACGTAGGTGATCGTGTCAGTGTCAGCACCAAGGCATTTGCCCCAACTCTCTCAAAAATGAATAGCAAGAGGATACAGCGTGCGTAAAAAAACCTATCGATTACAGGACATAGAGAAGATACTGACCTATGTACCGCCACTGTTTATCATCATGTTGACTGTATTGGCATTGATCATCCTCTTTGTCGTGATGGAGTATCGCCAAAACAGTAAGATTGAACTTCATCATCAGCAGCAGCGTTTTCTCAAACAGAATTATCTCAATGAGTATATCAATACTGTAGATCAGCAAGTAGAGAATAACCTTGCCAGAATAGAAGCCAAGCTGAAGCGCTCCGTGCACCTACTCAAAGGTGTTAGCATGGGGTTAGGTATAAATATAAATAGAAAAAAATTCATAGAGAAGATGAAGCAGATAGAAGCAGAGCAGAATATTCAATTCTTAGTCTTTGATAATCATCTTAATATACTCCACGGGAAGCAGGTAGCGAGCAGCACTAGATCACTTATATTTGGTAAGAAGTGGGACAAAGAACATTTGGATATCACCCTCATGTATATTCTCTCTCAAGGGGATGAAGTATCAATGTCGTGGAAAAATGATTTATCGAAAACCATACAATTGAGTTATTTTGTATCTAACCTAGATGCAAATCTCCATATTGGTGCCTTTTCTTCCATTGATTATTTTAAAAATCTAACTATCGAAGCTTATATTAATGCGATGGCAGTGGGAATTTATAGTCCAAATGGATTTTATTTTTGGCTTTATGACCAAGAGGAGAGTAGAGGCTTTAATATGGGGAATACTATGGGTTGGAGACATGGCAAACTGATGCCGAAAAATCCCATTCTCCATAGATTTGAAAAATATGAGCTCTCCATAGGTATATCCAGACTAAACAATTCTAACAGTAAGCATGAAATTGAGAAAATTAAAGAAGAAGTTATTGGCAAGCGAAACAACATTGCTTTGATTATTATTTTGGTTTTAGTGATTTTACTGGTATTTACTATAGCCTTTTCTAATTTTATAAAAGATATTTTCGGTAGATTTAATAAAAAAGAAGAGCGAAAAAACCAACAAATAAGCAGTCTCAAGGAGCGCTATGAGCTAGCTGTCATCGCCTCCAATGATGGACTTTGGGATACCAACTTTAAAACCAAAAAGACATTCTTTTCTAAAAAATGGCTCGATATGCTGGGATATAGCAGGGCAGATGTACGCTCTTATGATGACTGGCTCAGTATCATCCATGCTGAGGATGTACATAGAGTGATAGAGGATATACGTACGCATACTTCTGATAAAAATCATGAGCATTTAGTCTGTGAGTATCGACTACGCAAGAAAAATGGGGAGTATATCTGGGTGCTAGGACGCGGTAAAGCCTTTGTTGATGAAAATGGTAAACCAATCAGACTCTCCATGATGAGTATGGATATCGATGAGAAAAAAGCTGCAGACAAAAAACTCAAAGCACTCGTTGCCAAGGAGCTTGCCAAAAATGAGCATAAACGCAGACTCCTCATCCAGCAGAACAAGATGGCAGCTATGGGTGAAATGATTGGTG
>CAZEIN010000320.1:0-3448 GCA_964512425.1 uncultured Sulfurovum sp. | reverse complement strand
TTCTCATCTACAACTATCTTCAAGCCCATAGCTCTGACGCGTTTCTCAACCATATTTTCCAGATTATGATTGATGAGAGCAATTTCCACCTGCGTAGTTTTGGCCAGATGATGGCTGAGATGGGGATACTGGGTGTACCGCGTACGATTCATAAGAGCCTCTACCAGATCACCGATGTCAAACAGTTCCTCAGGGGCGGTATAGAGGAGGAGAAAGCTGCCAAAGAGATGTGCAAAGAGCTCTCTGATGCTGTTGCCAAAGACAGCGTAGAGCTCGCAGCATTCTTTGATTTTATCAATTACCAAGAGGATTACCATATCTCACTGATGCAAGTTGCTCTGACTCACTATGAGAGGTTAGAAATCGATGGCTAGACACTATAGTGCTGCCATCTCCACTCTTTTTGGCAAGTTTGCCAGCAGGGAGTTCTCACCTAAAGTGCAGGCGTTTATCAACAAAAGCTACGTCAAACTCATGAAACTCGATATGAGCCAGTTTGAAGAGCCTGAGAGCTACGCTTCGCTCAATGCACTCTTTACTCGATCTTTCAAGTTCACACCCAAGCGACCCCTGGAGCAGGGGCAGATCATCTCCCCTTGTGATGCACTGGTGACAGAGGTGGGGCAGATCCATGAGGCAATGGCTATGCAGATCAAGGGTATGTCCTATGATCTGGCGGCACTGCTCAGTGGTCGATATGCCGAGGATATAGCATTGCTGGAGGGGGGAGCATATATCAATCTCTACCTCTCGCCTAGAGACTATCATCGCTATCACATGCCCTTTGATCTAGAGGTGCTGAGCATCCTGCATATCCCTGGCAAGCTCTATCCTGTCAATATGCCACTCCTGCGCAACAAACTCAATCTCTTTATCGAAAATGAGCGTGTGGTAATCGAGTGTCGAGACAGCAGTGGAGCCAAGCACTATCTCGTGCTCGTAGGAGCACTCAATGTCGGCAAAATGGTCGTGACCTTTGAGGAGCGTATCCAAACCAATGCCAAAGCCAAATCACGTAGCTATTATGCCTACGAGGAGCCTGTCAAGCTGCAGATAGGGGAGCTCTTTGGCTGGTTTGAGATGGGTTCTACGATTTTGATGTTTAGCCAGAGAGAGCGTGTCTCTTATGGTGTACCTGTGGGCAAAAAAGTCTCCTTTGGTGAGCCTATCGGAAGCTTCTTGGGCACATGAAAAAATCTCTAGTGATTTTTGACATGGACGGTACGCTGATTGACAGCTCCCGTACCATCGCCAACTCTATCAATCATGTCCGTCAAAATATGGGACTCTCTCCCATGAGTCACGAACAGATTATCTCCAAGGTCAATGACCACAGCATCAGTCCTGCAGCTTATTTCTACGAGGTGGATGCTTTTGAGCCGATTCATGAGCAATGGTTCAACGAATACTATACCCAAAATCACGCCACAGAGCTGGCTCTCTACCCAAGTATCTATGCGCTGCTACAGTGGCTTCATGAGCGTGGGATCAAGATTGCTCTAGCTACCAACGCCTACCGCATCTCTGCACTGGAGTCTGTCAGACATTTTGGTATCGAACCCTTTTTTGATGCTGTTGCCTGTGCCGATGATGTCAGGCGTGGCAAACCCTATCCAGATATGCTCTTCAAGATACTCGAAGTGCTAGACAAGACCAACGAAGAGGCGATTTTTGTCGGTGACGGCCCTAGAGATGAGGATGCCTCTGAAGCAGCCTATATCGACTATCTGATGGTGGATTGGGGATTTACAGAACACGGTAGAGACAAGTCAGTGATCGGGAGTGTGGCGGAGCTGCAAGAGAGATTGGCAGAGGTTTTATCTCAAAATCTGAAATAGAGACTACCGATCCCCCACAGATATTTGGCAATGCTATTGCATCATTCGAGTCTATAGGACTTTTGAATTCAATATTAAAGGAGTGACCCGATGCAGACAGATTTTACCATGTACGGCAGCCCTATTGCCCCTGAACATGCCACAGGGAGACTCAAAGAGGTCTATACACAGCTCCAGGAGATGCTAGGTGGTATCATGCCCCATATACAGATACATGCAACCCATGCACTAGAGGATATGGACTGCTTTACTGATCCCATGAAGCTATCACGCAACCACCCTGAAGTACCGCTACTCTGGTTTGCTCTCATGCGGCTCTATGTAGCAAGGAAGGACAACTATCCCTACTGTATCGCACTCAACACGATGATGCTACAGAACAACGGTATAGAGCAGCAGCAGATAGAGGACTACATCGATGATATCGCAAAGGCACCGCTGGATGCAAAGCAGATGCTGCTCCTTACAAAAGCGATCAAGAGCATCTATGACTCTCAGCATTTCACTCAGAAGGACTTTGATGAGCTCTATGCCGCTGGCTACTCTGATAAAACGATCTATCAGATCATTGTGTACTGCACAGGCTTTAGCGGTATCGCCAAGCGGCTCAATACCTATCTGGTCAAAGAGTAGGGGCTTGCATTGAAGAGTGAAAACAATAACTTCTTTTACTTTCTGATGCTTCTAGCCATGATAGGCTGGGGGATGTCATGGGTAAGTGTCAAGATACTGGGAAGATATATTAATGAATATGAGATGATACTCTTTCGCTTTGGTATCACGGCAGTGACCATGATACCGATTATTGGATGGATGAAACACTCTTTTCGTATTACATTGAGAGAGCTTGGTATCGTACTGCTGGCATCACTGAGCTTTTTTGCTTATATGAAGTACTTTTTTCTGGGTGTCAAGCTGGGCACTGCCTCTCTAGGAGGGGCATTCGTGACCACGATGATACCGATTATGACCTTTGTCCTGCTGGCACTCATGGGAACTAAAAAAGTCACACGCAGGGAGCTGACAGCATTGGTGTTGGGTGGTATCGGAGTGATGACGATTTTGGGGGTTTGGAATAGAAGTCTAGAGGAGATACTCGTGATACACAACCTCTACTTTGTCTTGGCTGCCTTTCTCTGGGCGATATTGACCATCGTGAGCTCTAAAAATCGTACACTTTCTGTGCTGGTGTTTACCTTTTATCTCTATGTGAGTACTGTAGGAATAGATTTGCTTTTCTTTATAGATATTTCAGCAATTGATCTTCAACGTTTTGACGGTATCTTCTGGATACATATAGGTCTCATCTCACTGCTCTCTACGACCTTTGCCAATACAATCTACTTCATTGGCATAGAAAAGCTGGGAGCTGGTGAGGTGAGTAGTTTTGTATTTCTTGTGCCGTTTGCTGCGATAGGACTAAGTATCCCATTTTTAGGAGAAGAGATTAGTGTCTGGATGATTGCAGGTACAGTGATGACGCTGTTTGCAGTGAAAATCTTAAATAAAATAAAGTTTGGAAAATAGGGCGGAGTATAGGGTGTGCAATGACACACCCTGTATAGAACTTAGATTGTAGAAACGTTCTCTGCTTGTGGGCCTTTTTGACC
>CAZEIN010000319.1:0-14015 GCA_964512425.1 uncultured Sulfurovum sp. | reverse complement strand
ACCCAAGCCCACCACACCCAAGCCTACACTCTCCTCCTCTATGTCCAAATCTGAGTGCATCTCTATGATAGGTCAAGCAAAATTTGACAGATACAGCAAACGGTTTGGTGGAGAGAGTGGAGCGATTAAACGCTGTGCTATCCTCAAGAAACTCAAGGGATAACATCGCTACTTTTTAAAATGCACCATTTTAAAGCGATCTCCCATGATAGTGGGAGCAATGAGGGTTTTGATGCGATCTGCTTCTCTGAGATAATTGGTTTCTGTTGTTGTTTGGGCATATTGCTCTAGGATATCTATCAGTCCAAACCGAACCAATGCTCTGGCTTGTGTTTCATAGGTAACTGTTTCAAAACCAGCCTCTTCAAATGCCTCTATAACCTGCCCAAAATTGACATCAAACGTGATATCTGCTTTTTGGTATACCTCTGCCAATATCAGCTCTTCGTCAAAGAGCGGTAGCGTCTCATGTTCCCTGTAGATACGAATGGAAAAGTCATTGCGTACATACTGCTCTCCATAGTCAAAGGTGACAAAATCCAACTGATTAATCCCTGCCATACTTTGCGCAAAAGTATCATAGCCCATGGCAATTTCTCCTGTACGCAACCGATGTCTCTGCGCAAAATCTAACAATGAGGGCTCTGCATCTTGCCAACGTATCTGGTCATTTTCCACGATGGCGATCTGCTCGTCTTTGTAGAGCTCGCAGGGAAATGCATCTAGAATCTCATTGGCTACAACAAATGCATAATCAGCTTCTACATCAGAGATATCGCTAAAAAAGTGTACCTTGATTGCATCTCCAAAGCGTTTTTGGATGTAGGCTCTTTGTGCCTCTTGTACCTCTGGTTGCCGCTCAACAATACCAAAGTGCAACGTCTCTATAAGGGTAGGGTCGCAACTGTAGAGCCACTGAATCATATCACTAATCAGATAGCCCTGGTGTGCACCTATCTCAATGAGCCATCCATCTCGAGAGGCTTTTTTTTCTTGGGTCAATGCATAGAAATGATTAGCAATACTTGCACCAAAAAAGGCCGAAGTACTCACTGCTGTATAGAAATCACCACCTTTTCCTATGGCCTTGAAGTGTTTGTAGTATCCTCGTTCACCATAGAGCCATGTATGCATGTACTCTGAAAAATTCAATGGCTGACCTTGATATAGAGGCTGAGCAGTTGCTGCTGCTTGTCAATCGCATAAATCTTACGATCGAGCTTTTTAATCTCTAGAGAGTGATGCATGGTCTCCACATCTTGATGGGTCTTTTCGCCTGCTTTGACCAGATCCTTGGTACGCTTGTAGAGTCGGCGATAGAGGGCTTCATCTTTTTGGGCCAGTGCAATTTTTCTATTGATAATCTGAATACTCTTGCGTACAATATCATATTCTAGATGGGCTGTTCTACGGCTATCTTGGAGCTCTGTGGCTGACTGTAGGTAGCTCACTCTACTTGATTCGATATCTGTCATACTGTTGATACTAAGTGGCACTGTGATTTTGAATCCATAAGTACTGTAGTCATCATCTAGCCCAGGTTGATGCCTGTTGGTATTGGTATAGCGTGCATTGACAGAGACAGTAGGGAGGTATTTTGTCCAAGTTATTTTGCTACTATACTCTTTTTCTAATACACGAAGCTGTTTTGCAACCAGATTCATATTATGCCGCTTATAGTTTTTGAGTGAAATCATTCTCAGGTGTGGGACCCTGAGCCTATCAGGATTTTTTCGGCTAAGTTTTTTAAAGCCATTTCTCAACTTGGCTAGATTGAGTTCGATATCTAGCATCTGTGCTTCATCCTGATTGCGTTTGAGAATTGCCTGATCGAGAAAGCTACTATCCAGCACCCCAGCATCATAGTTTTCCTGTTTTCTGCGAATATCAATCGCATCATTTTTGACCATGATTTTGCGTTTTTTGTATTGGAGTTTGAGCTTTTTCATACTATAGAGGATGTCAATCGCTTGACCAATGAGCTGTCTCTTTTGGATGGCAATCGCTTGGGCATTGGCATCTCTCAGGATGCTAGCGTATTTGATTGCGTAGTAGATGCCACCTGATTTGAAAATCGGCTGATCTATTCCTATGCTAAAGGCAGAGCTAGACTGTGTCCCGCTGAGAGGCTGGGTTGTCCAGTTCTCTTGGTAGCTCAGTGTAATGGGAGAGATCCAGCTATCATGGAGTTTATCCATCTCTAGCTGATTTTTGAGCTCTTGGTAGTTAAAGATCAGGTTTTTTTCCTGACTCAAATAGTTTCGCAGGTCACTTTGTGCAGGTAGTTGGGTCAAGCCCAGCACACTACAGAGTAGAAATAGCTTTTTCAAAACGCTTAAATCCTTCATTAATCTCCTCCTCAGTAATCGTTAGTGGTGGTAAAAATCGTACCGTATTTCTACCTGCTTTGAGAACGATCAGTTGCTGTGAAAATGCCGCGTCAAATACACGCTGTTGTGTCTCACTACTGGTTGCACGCAAACCCAGCATCAATCCTATCCCTACATATTTTTTGAAAAGTTGCGGATAGGTCTCTACGAGTCGTGCCAAATGTGTATGAAACAGAGCAATTCTCTGCTCCAAGGCACCTGAGGATTGCTCTGTTTGGAGCACTTCCAGTACCGCCAATCCAGCACTGGTACTGATATAGTTGCCTCCAAAGGTGCTGCCGTGATCCCCAGGTTCAAAAATATCCTTGAGTGAGGTCATGGCTACACCAATAGGCACACCACCAGCCAATCCCTTGGCTAGTGTCACCACATCGGGTTCAATCTCATAGAGCTGGGAAGCCAAAAATGCTCCTGTGCGATAGACTCCTGTCTGTACCTCATCGACGATGAGTAAAATACCACGCTCTTTGAGCGCTCGTGCTAGAGATTGGATCTCGGACTTTTCAAAAGGCTGCACACCTCCCTCTCCTTGTACCATCTCAATCATCACTGCCACCGTCTCTTCATCAATCTGAGCATAGACTGCATCGATCTGGCCTACATACGAAAACCCATCTGGATAGGGGGAGAAATGGGGTGTATGAAAACTCTCCTGTCCTGTGGCTTTGACTGTCGTAATCGTTCTGCCATGAAAAGAGTGTTCTAGTGTGATGACTTTGTATCGTTTTTTTTCAAACTGTGTCTCACCGTATTTTCTGACAATTTTGATTGCCGCCTCATTGGCCTCTGCTCCCGAGTTGCCAAAAAAGCAACGCATGTCATACCCACTGAGTCTCACAATCTGCTCTGCCAGTTTGGCTTGGGGTTCAATCACTTGGAGATTGGAAGTATGGATGAGCTGTTTTGCTTGCGTGCAGATAGCCGCCGTGAGTGTCTCATTGCCGTGCCCTACACTGCTCACCCCGATACCGCTGGCAAAGTCAATATATGCATTGCCGTCTTCATCGTAGAGCTTTGCCCCTTTGCCTTCTACAAAACTGGTATAGTTTCGCCCATAGGAAGAGAGGACATAGTGCTTGTCTAATGCTTCAATATTCATTTTGTCTGTTATCCTAAAACCATAGAATCATTATCAAATAGTGCGATTCTATTTTGTAAATTAGGTGATTATACCAAAAATTGGCTATATAAATGTAAATGACTAAAAATTAAGCAATATTTCATACCTTTATCATACGCAAAGTGTTATAATAGTGTCAACTTAGTTGTAGCAAAGAAAAGCCATGAAAACTACCCGTAGACTCGTCGAACAATCCTCTATTATTGCTAGTGTTGCCAAGTGGACATTTCTCTCTGGTGTGGTGGGCATCTTAATTGGTGCCATTGTCACACTTTTTCTCAATCTGCTGCATTTTACAGAGTCTCAGAGGGGCATATTCCCTTTTCACTACTACTATTTTCTCCCATTTGGACTGATGCTGAGTGTTTGGTTGACACGTACTTTCGCCCCAGATGCCAAAGGGCACGGCACAGAAAAAGTCATCGAAGCCGTACACAAAAAAGATGGACATATCAATATCGCTGTTATCCCTGTCAAACTATTGGCTACAGTGATTACGCTTTTCACTGGTGGCTCAGCGGGTAAAGAGGGTCCAGGAGCTCAGATTGGTGCGGGTACTGCCTCTGCGATCTCTGATTTGCTACACTTCTCCAAGCGCGACCGTAAAAAACTGGTAGTGTGTGGTATCAGTGCAGGGTTTGCCACTGTCTTTGGCACGCCTATTGCTGGAGCCATCTTTGGGATAGAGGTGCTGATTGTAGGTACGATTATGTATGATTTACTCTTGCCTTCGATTGTAGCAGGGTTTTCTGCTTTCTTTACGGCACAGTATTTGGGTGCTACCTATACCTACTATGAAATTAGCTATTTTCAGCACTTTTTTATCGATTTTGTCTTGATTGCCAAAGTCATCGTTGGGGGTATCTTTTTTGGATTGGTTGCCTATCTCATTGTTGCTACGCTCAAACAGACAGAGCAAATCGTAGAAAAAATCCCCATGAACCCCTATAAAAAAGCTTTTTTTGCAGGACTTTTACTCGTATTGCTCTCCTTGATAGTGGGGGATAAATTCTTTGGATTGGGACTAGAAACGATTGCTGAGACGATGCAGTTTGAGGGGAGTATTGCTGCGGATATTCCTTGGTATGCTTCTGTAGTCAAAATCTTTTATACTGCTGTCACACTTGGTTCTGGAGGCAGCGGGGGGATTGTAACACCTATCTTTTATATTGGGGCAACGAGTGGACATTTCTTTGGTGGGCTTTTTGGTGGGAATCACCAGTTGGCTCTTTTTGCAGCATTAGGCTTTGTGAGCGTGCTTGCTGGTGCAACCAATGCTCCTATCGCTGCGATCATTATGGCAATGGAGCTCTTTGGTATGGATGTGGCACACTATGCGGCTGTCTCTATCGCGATCAGTTTCTTGGTCTTGGGTCACCGTTCTGTATTTCCATCACAAAAAATCTCTATGTCCAAATCTGACCTTTTGGATATCGATTATGGGGATGATATCGAGCACTCTCGTGTCTCACTCACCGATGAAAATGCCAAACAGTTTAGGGAGATACAGCGACAGATCAGGCTCAGACGACTCAAACGTGCCAACAGAGAAAAGATAGAAAAGAAAAAAGAGAACCGAACTCCTCCTCAAGAGGATTAAGCTATACTTTCATCAAACATCAAAAACAAGGCAGCTTTTGAATAGTAAAATTTTTGGTCTCGATGCAGGTATTTTTTATATGCTGATGGCTACATTGACCTTTGCCGCGATGGGTGGATTGGTCAAAACACTCAGCCTCTCCTTTCCCTCTCTGGAGATTACCTTTTTCCGTAATATCTTTGGCGTTGCTATCATCGGAGCCAGCCTCTATAGACGGCCTATGACAACCAAGGGTGGTAAACCACTGCTGCTTTTCTTTCGTGGGGCGATTGGATTTATAGCATTGCTGGCGTACTTTAACAATATGGCAAATCTCCCGCTAGGTACTGCGGTGACCTTCAACAAGACCTCTCCTCTGTTCTTGGCTTTTTTTGCATGGTTTTTTCTAGGCGAGAGACTCCCCAAAACAGCTGTATGGGCACTACTATTTGGCTTTACGGGCATTGCTATGATTGCCAAACCCTCTGGACTACTGGCACTAGATAGAGACATCATGCTGGGTCTACTCTCTGGCATAGGTGCTGCACTAGCCTATACCTCCATCCGTGAGCTCAAAAACCACTATGATGTGCGAACCATTGCTCTCTCTTTTATGGTAGTAGGTGCGATCGGACCCATGGTACTCATGACGATAGCCGAGTGGATAGAGGTACCTGCTGGCTATGATTTTCTCATCGCACGCTTTGTTATGCCTCATGGTATCATATGGTTCTACATCATCGCTATGGGGATTTTCGCCACTGCCTCCCAACTACTCATGACCAAAGCCTACTCCCTAACCCAAGCTGGCATCGTAGGCACCATCACCTACACTCAGATTCTCTTTGCAGTGATTATCGGTACACTATTAGGCGATCAGTTTCCTGATGTTTGGAGCTGGGCTGGGATGGGGTTGATCATAGTAGCAGGGCTACTGGTAACCGTACCCAAAAGGACTACGAGTGCCTAGTCCAAATCTCAAAATAGAAATTCATGACTATGCGCCATCATCGCATTCAAGGGCTTCGCGTAAAACCATCATCGAACCTACGGGTACGACTCAAATTTTACACAAACCCCTCAAATACGAGCATAGCAGATATTCAGAGAATCCTATTTCGGGATTTGGGTTAGATAAACTGCATAGAGAGCTTGAGCTCTCTATGCAATAACATTTTGTTGCTTCAAGGGTAGGTATGTCCTCTATGACCCACTTCTTTGAAACCCTCTTTTACCGTCCTCAATGGTATCATTGGGTTGTATCTATGTTGTTATCGCCGATCTCTCTACTCTATGGTCTGGGGATGTGGGTGAGACGCAAGCTGGCTAGACGGAAGCATTATGCTGTACCTATCCTCTCTGTGGGTAATTTGGTTATTGGGGGGAGTGGCAAGACTCCTTTTGTCATTGCTCTGGCAGAGTATTTCTCTGACCGAAAAGTAGTGATCATCTCCAGAGGATATGGACGGCAGAGTAGTGGACTGGTTGAGGTGAGTTGTGAGAGTGAGGTGTTGGTAGCCGTAGAGCAGAGTGGGGATGAGGCGATGTTGATAGCGATCCGTTCACCTCATGCCTCTGTAATCGTCTCAGAACATAGAGGCATCGCCATAGAAAAAGCCATAGCAAAAGGTGCCGAACTGATTCTACTCGATGATGGATTTAACCGTGTGGAGATTGAGAAGTGTGAGATAGTGTTGGAGCCTGAACTGTTACCAAACAGACTGGTTTTGCCCGCTGGTCCCATGAGAGAGTTTTGCTGGAGTAGGGCTGAGGCAGATCTCATCTATCGTGAAAATATCGACTTTTGCAGGGGGGTCAGGTATCAAAATCTCAAAGACAAAATGCTGTTAGTCACTGCGATATCCAACCCATCCAGACTAGATCGTTATCTGCCTGAGGGGGTGGTTGCCAAGGTAACCCTAGAAGACCACGCATACTTTGAAGAGACGAAATTGAGAGCACTGTTGAAACAACATCAGGCAGAGAGTCTGCTGGTCACCGAGAAAGATTGGGTCAAGATGAGAGCGTTTGATTTGCCACTTTCGCTTATGACATTGGAATTGCACCTAAATGATGGTATCATTTCAGAAATAGAAGCCTATATCAAGGAAAAACAGTGAAAGCAAAAAATGATGTCATCCAGACACTGCTAGAGGCACTTCCCTATATCAAAAAATTTCGTTATGAGACGGTGGTTATCAAGTATGGTGGATCAGCACAAAGTAGTGATGAACTCAAAGCCAAGTTTGCCCAAGATATCGTCATGCTCCATACCGTAGGTATCCGTCCTGTAGTGATACATGGTGGTGGTGGCAGTATCACCAAGCTCCTCGATGAGCTAGGAATCGAGAGTAAGTTTATTGATGGGCAACGCGTAACAAGCAAAGAGGCGATGCGTATCGCAGAGATGGTGCTCAGTGGTGAGATCAACAAAGAAATCGTAGCACTACTCAACTCCCAAGGAGCCAAAGCTGTGGGCATCTCGGGCAAAGACGGCAATCTCTTTGAGGCCATTGCCAAAGATAGCGGTGCATTTGGCTACACAGGTGAGATTGCTCATGTTGATACGACACTGCTGGACAATATGGTCAAAGAGGATTTTGTGCCCGTCATCGCACCTATCGCCAGTGGGGGTGTGGTGGGGCATCCTGGGTATAATATCAATGCTGATCTCGCAGCCAGCCGAATCGCTGCATCTATCAATGCCAGAAAGATTCTTTTTTTGACCGATACAGTGGGTGTTTTGGATAAGAATGGAGAGCTTTTGCGTACGCTTGACCTCCAAGAGACAGAAGCACTCAAGGCAGATGGCACGATCTATGGTGGTATGGTACCCAAGGTCGATGCCTGTGTAGAAGCTGTACGAGGAGGAGTCAAAAAAGCCCATATTATCGATGGTAGACTCGAACATTCTCTGCTACTAGAGATATTGACCAGTCGAGGGGTTGGTACCTGTATCGAGCTCTAGCTGGGAGCTCCCTTTTAGGCTTTAGCCCATATCGTGGCTTTTTCGCTATAATATTACCCTTAAATTACAATAACAGGTGAATGTATGCAATTTATCGAGACACGTGGAAATGATGGAGAGAGGGATTCTCATGTAAATTTTTCCGATGCTATACTCAACCCAAGTGCCAGTTTTGGTGGACTTTATGTTCCTGAGTCTCTACCTGATATGGGGATAGACTTTTTAGCAGACTATATTAATAGCGACTACAAAACATTGGCATTTGACCTACTCAAAAAATTTGGGATAGATATCGAAGATGATTTACTCTGGGAAGCACTCAATCAATATGAACGCTTTGATGATGCCAACAACCCTGTACCACTAGAGAGTATCGAAGAGGATTGCTATGTCACTGAGCTCTATCATGGTCCTACACGTGCATTCAAAGACATGGCACTTCAGCCTTTTGGTGTCATTCTCAGTACGCTTGCCAAGCAACGTGGCGAAGAGTATCTCATCATGGCGGCCACCAGTGGAGATACGGGCCCAGCGACACTAGAGACTTTTAAAAATCGTGCCAACATCAGAGTGGCATGTCTCTATCCTGATGGGGGCACATCTGATGTGCAGCGATTGCAAATGGTGACAGAGGACGCTGATAATCTCAAAGTCATCGGGATTCATGGTAACTTTGATGATGCACAAAAAGCACTCAAATCACTGCTTGGCTCAGAGACGTTCAAGGCTGATCTCAAAGCCAAGGGCATCAAACTCTCTGCAGCTAACTCTGTGAACTTCGGTAGAATTATTTTTCAAATCATCTACCATCTCTATGGCTATTTGGAACTCATCAGGCAGGATAAAATTGCATTTGGCGAAAAGGTCTATCTCATCGTACCTAGTGGGAACTTTGGTAATGCATTGGGTGCCTACTATGCTAAAAAAGCAGGACTCCCTGTAGAGAAAATCCTCATCGCCTCCAATACCAACAATATCCTCACAGATTTGATCAACAAAGGAGAGTATGATATCAGAGATAGAGAGCTGATTTTGACCAACTCTCCAGCGATGGATATCCTCAAGAGCTCCAATGTAGAGCGTGTATTGTTTGATAAATTTGGTTCTGACCGTACCAGAGAGATGATGATGGATCTAGAAGAGGATAACGTCTATCGTCTCACAGCCGAAGAGTTAGCAGTACTCAGAGAGGATTTTGATGCGATCTATAGTGATGATGTGGAGGGCAAAGCCTCTATGGCAAAATATGCACAAGCAGGCTATATCATGGATCCCCACACTGCTACTTGTATCAAAGCATACCAAGAGCTCCGTGAAGAGAGTCTCTCTGCAATCATCTGCTCAACAGCAGAGTGGACAAAGTTTAGTATGAGTGTAGCAGATGCACTAGGTATCAGTGCCGACAATGACATGGAAGCACTAGAAAAAATCTCCCAAAAAACAGCATTGAAGATTCCTGTGATGATCAAACAGTTGTTTGCTAAACCAGTGATACATGAGGGTGTCGTAGACCAAGAGAAGATCAGGGAGGAGATGCTGGCTTTCCTATAGGGAGTTGGTGATTTGTGGATGAGGGGTTTGTGGCATATTTTTCTTATTGTTACTATGGGGGCATCTATTGCAACTGCAGGTACTGTGTCTTGTCGTGACTGGAAACCAGGGGCAACAGAGTGCAATCCCTATAGTGGCACTTTTTTAAAAATTAAAAAAATTAAAAAGCGTATAGCAAGTCTCAGGAATAGACCTATTACCACTAGAGAGATACCTATAGCCCAAAGAATCAAAGTCAAAAATGGTATTACACTAGATAGCCTCATCCGAAAATATATCAAAAGAGAAGAGCGACTCTATAGGAAAACGGAATTAAAAAAGAGCAAAAAGAGACAGGGGCAAAAAGTAAAATCTACACAAAAGAAAAAAGAGCAAAAAAGAGCAAAAAAGAAGAAGAAAGAAAAAGAAAAAGAAAAAGAAATTTCCAAAAACGTAGAGATTGAGAAACCCAAAAAGAAACTTGTCGCAACAAATAAAAAAATAGTGTTGAAGCAGCAAGTAAAAAAAGAAAAGATACCGTCTATCTCAAGGGTCATCGAACAATCTTCACACAAAGAACCGCGTAAGCTTCTCATAGAAAAAACCTCTCCTAAAAAACCCAATAAAACCAAGATTATAGAGCTTCCCAAAGCCGTTATATTGACCCCTGTAGAGAAGCCTAAAGCAGATCTAAATACATCTAGCGAAGAGCAAGAGCCACGCACAGAAAAAGCATTGGGAGAAGAAGCGATTTTACCTGCTGAGCTTGTTCCAGACCGCAATACAACTTATACAGAAATTAAACCAAGTATTGAAAGAGAGTTTGCTGTATATGTTGTACAAAAAGGTGATTCACTGGCAGGAATAGCTAGAAAATTTGGTATAGATATTGTTAACCTAGCTGAAATCAATCAATTGAATCGAAAAAATACACTCAAAATAGGTCAGAAACTGCGTATACCTCTTTCCCAAAGAGATACAGATGCAATTGCTACTGCATCATATGTGGTCAAGCGTGGTGATACGCTCAGTAGTATCGCCAAACATTTTCATGTAAAGCTTCACGATATTGTCAAATATAATCGTATCAAAAAGAGATCCATAATTCATATAGGGCAGAAACTCGTGTTGCCATTACCGCACAAGTTGGTCGAGCTCAAAAGAATAGAGGCCAAAAAGAAAAAAGAGCGTCTACGTAAGAAAAAAGAGCGAGAACGTCTGGCACGCATCGCACTCAAAAAACGCCAAAAGGCACGATTTTTACGAGAAGCCAAAGGGCTTAAACGTAGACTCAGTGTTACTGCTACTGCCTATACTTCACATCGAGGACAGACGGACAAAACCCCATTTTTAGCAGCGTGGAACAATAGGATACGTCCAGGTATGAAAATTATCGCCGTGTCACGTGACCTGATCTATAAATATGGTATCACCAACGGAAGTAGAGTGCGTATCTCAGGGCTCAAGGACATTTACACAGTGCGGGACAAGATGAATAAAAAATGGCGGAAAAAGATCGATATCTATATGGGGACAAGCAGGTGGAGAGCTCTGCGTTGGGGCAAGCGTCGCGTTACGCTCTATTATTGATCTCCTCTTCTAGCTCCAATACCTCTAGGTAGCGTTCACTCATCTGCTCATAGGTGCTTTCGAGTTTGGCAAGTCTCTGACTCAGTGCTACCAATCCCTCCTCTTCGTAACACTTGGGATCATACATGCATTGGCTGAGGGTCTCTATTTGGGTTTCGAGCTCCTCTATGGTATCAGGTAGTAGCTCTAGGTCTCGTTGGTCTTTGTAGCTGAGCTTGGTGGGTCTCTTTTGGATAGTTTCTGTTTGCTGTTCCTTGCTCTTTGCTCCTTTCTCCCTGATTGCAACTTCTTTTTCGATTCCATAAAGCATGTCCATATCTCTCTCTAGCGCGAGGTAGTCCGTATAGGTTTGATAGGACTCCTCGACTATGCCATTGCCTTTGAAAACAAACAGTTTTTGGGCGATTTTGTCCACAAAATAGCGGTCGTGACTGACAAACAGCACTGCTCCTTGGAAACTCAGTAGTTTTTCCTCCAAGATATTAATCGTATGGATATCTAGGTCATTGGTGGGCTCATCGAGGATGAGACAGTTGATCTCTTTGGTAAAGAGCAGTGCCAGAGCGATACGGTTACGCTCTCCTCCGCTGAGCTGCCCAATTTTCTTGTCTAGGTACTCTTTGGGGAAGAGAAAGTTTTTGAGATAGCCATAGACATGCATGTTTTTTCCATCAACCATCACCCTGTCTCCTGCATTGGGGCAGAAAGTTTCGATAATGGTGTGTTCATCATTGAGCATCTCTCGATGTTGATCAAAGTAGCCGATACGCAAATCTCCCTGCTTAATCACACCATTTTCAGCCTGGAGTCTGCCAAGCAGGAGTTTGAGTAGCGTGGATTTACCGCTACCATTGTGTCCCACGATAGCGATTTTGTCTTTTTGTAGGATGCGAGTAGTAAAGTCCTTAATCAGTGTTTTCCCAGCGATAGAGCAATCCAAATGTTTGATTTCAAAAAGCATCTTCTTTTTGGCGAGAATTTTTTCTCCCATGAATGCTTTTTTCTCTCTTTCTAGCTCCATTTTCATTTTGCGTATGAGGGCAGGGTTGTCTTTGGCTTGTTCTCTGAGATCAAAGACTCTGCGTTTACGTCCTTGATTCCTCGTCTGTCTGGCTTTGATGCCACGACTGAGCCAGCCTTCTTCTTTGCGGAGGAATCGGATGAGGTTATCGTGCTGTTTCTGCATCGCTTGGAGACGTTGCTCTTTGAGCTTCAAAAAGCTCTCGTAACCCCCTTTGTAGCTGACGAGTGCCTGATTCTCTACTTCTACTATCCGTGTAGCAATACGGTCGATGAAGTAACGGTCATGAGAGATAAACAGGAGCGTAAACTTCTCTTTGAGCAGAATCTCTTCGAGGAACTCTACCATATAGACATCGAGGTGGTTGGTGGGTTCATCGAGCATGAGTACATCAGGTTTTTTGAGTATGAGAGAGGCTAGGGCAACACGCCGCTGCTCCCCTCCTGAGAGAGAGGATACCAGTCGGTCTTCATACTCCTTGAGGCGAAACTCCTGCATGATGCGTTCTATTTTATTGTTTAGATCCCAGGCATTGTGGTGGTCGAGGTAGGCACCTACGGCTTCGAGTTCATTTTGTAGGGTTTTGTTCTCATAGTCTGTGGCGATCTGCTGGCTGAGTACCTCATAGCGTTCTTTGGCATGTGAGAGTTCACTGAGCTCTTTTTCAATCGCCTGCTTGGTAGTGAGTGTGGGGTCAAAATGTGGTTGCTGATCGAGCATCTCTATTTTGATGGAGCGGTCAATGATACGCTTGCCATCATCGGGCTCCTCTGTACCTAATGCGATCTTCATGAGTGTCGATTTGCCACAACCATTTTGTCCGACGATAGCGACCCGTTCTCCCTCTGCCAGATGAAAATCCATTTCTTTAAAAATCTGTTTGACATCATAATTTTTAGCAACAGCAAAGAGATCGATAAATGCCATGGGTGTCCTTTGGAAAGTAATGATGCTATTTTAGCAAAAGATTAAGCTCATTTAGCTATATTCACGGATAAAGAATAAGATAAGGAATTGTAAATGCTCACCACTATTATCTGGATATACACCCTCTACATCATGGTCAAGCTCTATATTGCTACCATGCAGATCGGTTTCATCGCCCTAGAAAAGAAAAAAGACCCCGTTCTTATGGGCAAAGACAGATATGCCGTTGCTGCCAACTATGCTATCTCCAAAGAGCGTCTAGGGATGGCTGAGATGATTGTGGATCTGTTGCTGTTTGCTTTTTGGGTGACCAGAGGGTTTGCATGGTTGCAGGGATTGGTGGGGGCAGAGGACAGTGTGGTGGGTGCAGTGCTTTTTCTCTTTGGTTTCTTTGGAGTCAATTTCATCGTGATGCTTCCATTTGAGCTCTATGGCAAATTTCAGATCGATGAGGCGTTTGGCTTTAACAAGATGACGGCCAAAGACTATATCATCGATACAATCAAATCCACGCTTATTTTTATTGTCATTGGTGGTGCAGCTCTGGGGCTGTTGGCATGGATTATTGCCAGCTTTCAAAACTGGTGGATTTGGGGATTTGGCTTGATGTTTATGATAGCACTAGGGGCCAATATATTGATGCCATTTTTTATGGGCTGGTTCAACAAATTTACACCACTAGATGAGGGAGAGCTACGTACTGAGATAGAGACGATGATGACAGAGGTAGGGCTCAACAGTGAGGGGATCTTTGTGATGGATGCCAGTAAACGTGATACGAAGCTCAATGCCTTTTTTGCAGGACTAGGCAAGAGTAAACGTGTGGTATTGTTCGATACTCTGCTGGAGAAGCTCTCAGACAAAGAACTGCTCGCAGTGCTAGGGCATGA
>CAZEIN010000318.1:0-4243 GCA_964512425.1 uncultured Sulfurovum sp. | reverse complement strand
GGAGCGTATAGAGGTATTCAATGATAGCTTTGGGGTAGAGGCGAGACAAATGTTTGATGTAGGTGGCACCAAAAGCCTAGCAGAGGATAGCCAAACAGTCGTACATTCTGTAGCAGAAGTACTTCTCTATACCAAAGCATGGGAGCCACCTACGATGGATCTGGTGGATTTTCTCTCTGAGTTAACAGCAGTGGCTCAGAGGGTGACGCTGCTCCCTGTGGGCATGGACAAAGATGCCTACCGTGCCACACCGAGAGAGCTAGAGATATGGAAACGTAAACTACACGAGATAGACAACCCAAAGGTCTGGCTATGCCAAAACAGCTAAGAACCTATCCCAAATTTGCTGTCGTAGGACATCCTAACAAAGGCAAGAGTAGTATCGTCTCCTCTCTCGCTCAGGATGATTCAGTACAGATTTCAGATACCCCAGGTACCACTACCAAGAGCCGTAGTTTTCCTCTGCGTGTAGATGGAGAAATCATCTATGAGCTATTTGATACCCCAGGTTTCCAGCGGGCTAGACGGGTACTATCATGGCTCCAAGCACAGGAGACACCAGCCCACCAGCGTGCTCAGGCAGTACAGGCTTTTATAGTGGCACATCTGGATGACCCCAAGTACAATGACGAGATAGAGCTCTTGCGTCCGATTATGGAGGGTGCGGGTATCCTCTATGTGGTTGATGGCTCCAGACCCTATGGAGAGGAGTACGAAGCGGAGATGGAGATACTCCGTTGGACAGGGCAACCCTCTATGGCACTGATTAACCATATCGGAGCTGAGGACTATAGCTCAGAGTGGCGTCTGGCACTAGAACAGTATTTTCGCATCGTGCGGGTTTATGATCCCATGGAGACAGACCCCCAACAGCATATCCATCTACTAGAAGCCATGGCACAGCTCGATGAGTCATGGAGGGCAGCACTCAAACACTCTGTCACACTTTTTGAGGCACAGCGAAGCCAAAAGTTTGAACAGAGTGCCAAGACAATCACCTATCTGGTGCAGAGCAGCCTGAGCTATATAGCACAGCGTAAAATCAAAGGAGAGGATGCGACCCAAGTAGACAAGGAAGCCTTGTTGGAGGAGTACCAGACACACTTGCGTGAACTAGAGCAAAAATCACAGAGATTTATCGAGAGGCTCTGGAGTCATCAGCACCTAGATAAAGAGCAAACACTGTTACATTTTGAGAGTATTGATCTCTTTTCCAAAGAGAGTGCCTCTCTGTTTGGACTGAGCCGTCAGGAGATGATGGTGATGGGAGCCACAGGAGGAGCGGTAGCGGGGGCTGGGATTGATTTGCTCTTTGCAGGGCATACGCTTTTAATCGGAGGTGCGATCGGGGCTGTGGTCGGAGGTGTAGGGGCGTACTTTGGATTTGAGGAACTCTCAGATATCAAACTGCTGGGCAGACGTATGGGTAGTCGCTATCTAGAGATAGGCCCTATGGAAAACAGAAATTTCCCCTATATCCTGCTAGGCAGAGCTCTCTATCATCTGCATATCATCTCTGCTAGATCCCATGCCACTAGAGCCGCCATGAGTCTGACTATGGATGAGGGCTTCAAGGCACAGTGGCTGGATGAAGATACAAAAAAGCCTCTAGAGAAACACCATGCGCACTTTCGCTCAGGCAAAGAGAGCGAAGCAGAGTATATCAAGGCGTATGAAGCATTGGTTTTGTCGTGCTTGAAAAGAGTTGTATAGCTTTATGCCGAATTATACTATGCCATAATTCGGGTTTATATCTTTGCCAAAAAAGCATGAAACTGATTGGCAAAAGCATGGGTATCTTTGGGGCCAAATGGTTTTGGTCCTCCCGTGCTCTCTCCACTCTCTCTGATGCTCTCCATCAGGTTTCTCATGGCTAGATACTGCTTGATGTTGTCCGTAGAGTAGAGCTCTCCTCTATGGTCTATCGCGTGGGCATGTTTACTGATGATTCTGTTGGCCAGCGGGATGTCTGCGGTGATGACCAGATCGCCTGCCTCTGCCATCTCCACGATGAGGTGATCTGCTTCATCTGCCCCTTGGTCTACGATGATAGCCTGGATATGAGAGGATTTGCCGAGGCTGATTTTCTTGTTTGCAATGATGATGGTGGAGAGGGAGAGTCGCTCAATCGCTCGCAACACGATGGGCTTGAGTAGATTAGGAAATGCATCCCCATCGATAAAGAGTCTCAAGAGAGTATCTCTTTGACTCTGCCCACCTCCTTGGTATCGAGACGCACTTTGATCCCATGAGGATGTGTGGCAGCATTGGTGAGGATACGCTGGACGAGTCCATAGGTGATATAGCCTGTAGACTGATCTTCTTTCATAACGATACCGACATTGAGTCCGACTTTGATATGGCTTCGTTTGGTGCTTGGCATCTTAGTTTTTTGCCTTATAGTTGAGTATCTTTTTGGCACTCTCTGCAGAGCAGAAAAATAGCATCTCAAAAACAAAATTGAGTTTCGTATTGCTCTCACTCATTCTCTCAAGTGGCTGAAAGAAAAAGCCATTGCCCTCTTCTCTATGGGCAGGAGTGACAGTAAACACAATAGGCTTCATGGTTCTGAGTAGATTGAGTATCTTTTTGAAGCCTTTTGCTTCTTTTTTGGGAAGCAGGTTGCCATTTTTCCCTTCATTTTCACGAGCCTTGATCAGTAGCTGGAGTTTGTCTTGAAAAATAACTTTATTCCATTTGATCCTAGCTGTACCTGATACAAATTCTCTATGGGCAGAGGTGAGGGGGTGTGGGTTGGTTTCTCTGATAGCTTCTAGTAGCTGGAGAAAAAAATTCACCCCCCCTATACTCTGGGCATATTCGTTTAGTTGTCTGTGGTACTGCTCTTTTTGTTCATCTGACAGGTTGCTGAAATTGCACATTTTCTCTCTCTAGTGTTGAATTGCGGTATTACCCAAATCTTGAAATAGACATTCATGACTATGCACTATCATCGCATTCAAGGGCTTCGCGTAAAACCATCGCCGAACCTATGGGTGCAACTTAAATTTTACACAAACCCCTTAAATACGAGCATAGCACATATTCAGAGAATCCTATTTCGAGATTTGGGTATTATACCTGAAATATATGGGAATTAGTCCTCCTGCATCTCACTCTCATCCACAGTTAGCCCTACACCATAGCCCAATGCCTCTTTGATCTTCTGCTCTATCTCTGCCATCATCTCTGGATTTTCTTTGATGGTGATTTTTGAGTTTTCTTTTCCTTGACCTAGTTTGACTGAGCCATAACTAAACCATGCGCCTGATTTATCTACGATATCCATCTTGACACCATAGTCTATCAGCTCACCCACAAACGAAATACCCTCGCCAAACATGATATCAAATTCCGCTTGCCTAAATGGTGGTGCTACTTTGTTTTTGACCACTTTTGCTTTGACACGGTTTCCTATAGAGGATTCTCCCTGTTTGAGCGTGGCTATACGGCGCACATCAATACGTACAGAGCAGTAAAACTTGAGAGCATTTCCGCCAGTGGTTGTCTCGGGAGAGCCATACCCCATCGTACCAATTTTCATACGAATTTGGTTGATAAAGATTACCGTGGTATTGGTTTTGTGGAGGATGGCCGTGAGCTTTCTGAGTGCCTGTGACATGAGACGTGCTTGGAGTCCGACATGGGTGTCTCCCATATCCCCCTCTATCTCACTCTTGGGTGTGAGGGCTGCAACGGAGTCTACTACGATGAGATCCACTGCCCCTGATCTAGTCAGTGTCTCCAGTACATCCAGCGCTTGCTCCCCAAAGTCTGGCTGGGAGACGAGTAGATTGTCAGTGTCCACTCCGAGATTTTTCGCATAGACTACATCTAGCGCATGCTCTGCATCGATAAAGGCACAGACCATATCCTCCTTTTGTGCCGATGCGATGGTCTGGAGAGCTAGCGTAGTCTTGCCCGAGGACTCTGGCCCATAGATCTCTACGACACGCCCCCTAGGGATACCACCAATCCCCAACGCCATATCTAGCCCTAGTGATCCCGTACTAATCGCTTCAATAGGCTCAAACTCCTTGTCACCTAGCCTCATCAGCGTACCCTTGCCAAATGCCTTGTCGATCTGCTTGATTGCCATATCTAGTGCTTTTTTCTTGTTTGCATCCATTGCCATTGTCATATCCTTGTCCTTGATGTTGAAGTTTATCTAAATCTCATGGAGAGTATTTAGTCATGTCAGCAGTTTAGTATAATTTTGGAATAAATAGTAAAAATATGTCAA
>CAZEIN010000317.1:0-2572 GCA_964512425.1 uncultured Sulfurovum sp. | reverse complement strand
TGAGAAAATCAAAAAGCGTTATGATGAACGATTTGGGATTAACCATACTTAGCTATAGTGAGTGCAAAGGAACAGCATGAAAATACTCCTCATGGAAGATGATCCAGTATTGGGTGAGATTCTCACAGACTACTTGCAGGCACACTATCAGGTAGATCGTGTATTTGACAGTGTCGAAGCGACGAATCATCTAGATGAGGATTCTTATGATCTACTCATCTTTGACATCAATGTTCCTGGGCAGAGTGGCATCGAGCTACTCAGGGATTTGCGTATCTACCACGATACCACACCCGCTATCATCATCACCGCCTATGCAGATACCAAACACCTCCAAGAGAGCTTTGATGCAGGGGCACACGACTATATCAGGAAGCCTTTCGAACTCGAGGAGTTACGCTTACGGATAGAGAAGAGCAAGGTACTGTTTCGCATCGAGCAGGATCAGGTGATTTGGTTGGATACGAAGAGATGCTATGACCCAAGTCACAAAATGATACAGCATCAAGAGCAACGTAGTATGCTCAAGCCCAAGGAGGCACAACTACTGGAGTACTTTCTCGCACATCCTTCTCGTGTAATCTCAGCAGAAGAGTTGACCCAAAATATCTGGACGTATGATACCATCCCTACAGACGCGACGATCCGTTCACATATCCGTAATCTACGTGAGATAATTGGTGCAGACAAGATTGTGACGCAGAGAGGTTTGGGATACCGCTATGAATGAATTGGAAAAGCGATCTTTTTACTCTTTTTTAGGCTTATACCTGGTCTCATCCTTTCTCTTGATAGCACTGGTGGGGTACTGGTACTATATCTCGCAGAGACAAGCTTTCGAGAGCAAGACATACTACAAGCTAGAGCATGTTGTGGATAAAGAAGCGAGCCGCATCATCTCTGCACAGATGGAGGGTACTGCCTATCAATTTATGCCTCCGATGGAAGAGATTGATGTGACCTTGCTAAATAAACAGGGTATACGTATCAGTGGTACGCAGCTGACCCATATGCAAGATCACCCTTTTTGTCTGGCAATGCGCATGAAGCGAGATGCCCAAAGTACGACAACATTGGAACACTACCCTCTGGGCTACTACAATAAAAACGGCTACAGTATCCTCATCTCTGATGCTGCCAAAGGACACATGGGGGTCGCACGCATCATCGCTACGACTCGGATGCTCTCCACCTCTATCGCAGCACTACAAAAAGAGGTATGGCAGGTGGTATTGTTGGTGATGCTCATTGTCGCAGTAATCGCATGGTTGCTCTCCAAGCTTTTCATGAAGCCAGTACGCAAGCGGGTAGCACAGATAGAGGATTTTATCAATGACGTGACCCATGAGCTCAATACACCCATCACCTCACTCTCTATGGCAACAGAACAGGCACTCAGCACAGGAGAGTGCAGCACCAAGAACCTCAATAATATCTCGATCAGCACCAAGCAGCTCTATGATATCTATCGTTCACTAACGTATCTGAACTTTGCCCCAGCCAAAGAGCCTACAGAGGTGATAGCAGTAGGAGAGGTATTGCAAAAGAGTATCACTTACTATCAGCCACTTGCACAGATCAAGCGTATCACCTTTGAGACAGAGATAGGAGAGTATCGTTTTATGATTTCATCCCAGCAGCTCTCTTTGCTCTTTGGTAACCTCATAGGCAATGCGATCAAATACTCACCAGCTGGATCAGTGATTAGACTCTCCCTGATAGAGGGTGCTGTCATGATCCGAGACCAAGGTATCGGTATCGCCTCAGAGCAACAACAAGAGATCTATGAGAAGTTTACCAGAGCCACCACACAGTCAGGTGGTTTTGGGATAGGGCTCAGTATCGTACGTAGCATCTGCGACCAGTATGGGATCAAGCTCACACTAAACTCTGCACCAGAGCAGGGAACAACATTTAGATTGCAGTTTAAAATAGATTAACAAATTTGTTTTATCCCAAATTATGCAATAGAATTGCCAAGCATCAGTAGGAGATTGGTAATCTCTATTACATAGTTTGGGTTTATTAATAGAAAATAACTATAATTACTTAAAGATAACTATAAGGAAAAACAATGAAGCAAACATTTGAAGTCATCAATGTAAAATGCGGGGGCTGTGCAGGCACACTCACCAGTAAGCTCCAAGAGGAGTTTGGCACAGTAGCAGTAAACCTAGAGGTAGAACCTAGACAGATAACACTGGATATAGAGGAGTCTCAACTCCCAGCACTACGTGCCAAACTCAAGAGTCTAGGCTACCCAATGAGTGACGAAGATTTGAGTACACTAGAGGGATTTAGTACAACAGCCAAGAGCTTTGTTTCCTGTGCAGTGGGCAAGATGAATGCATGATATGGTTTGGGTAATTTGAGTCGGTTACAACCATAATCCCAAAATATGCAATTCTATTGCATATTTTGGGATTAAAAGGGTAGTTGCAACGGTTGACTTGAACTATAAATTTTCGCTAGAAATTTATTGGCTACTCTGTTTTGTTAGCATTGAGCTTCTGAGCAATTTTTGCAGTAGTAATTCTTCTATATTTCGTCTTGAATCAAAAATAGCCATTAT
>CAZEIN010000316.1:0-3992 GCA_964512425.1 uncultured Sulfurovum sp. | reverse complement strand
GGGTTTGTTTTTATGATTGCTTTTTTATTTTGTGCGGTTATGTGGGGCTTATACCAAATCAAAATACAATAGTATACTTCAGGGAGCATCATCGTGAGTAGCTGTGAAATGTATAGAATGCAGTACTAGCCATAGCTCATTCAAATTCTATATATTTTGCAGATGCTTGTGAGGATGTTCTTTGGGGTATATTATTGGATTTGGATTTGGTATTATTTAGGTGTTCGGCTATCCCACCACTGCTGGCAAACCTCTCGATATAGTCGTGTATAGGTTTCCAGCTTTTCTCGATCCCATAAGATAGGTTGAAAATAAGCTTCCATCAATATACCACGCTCTAGCTCTCCTAATCCAAACTCCACTACCACAGATGCCAGATCGAAATAGCGGTCATTGCTCCCTGCATACTCCCAGTCTATGAGCATGAGGTCTGTTTCTCGCCAGAGGAGATTTTGAGGATTGAGATCATTGTGGCAGAGTACAGGCTCATGAGAAAATTGTGCTACAGGTGTGCTCTCTGTATTTGGTATTGCCAGTATGGTTGGAGGTGTGTCGATCTCGATGCTATGGAGTAGTCGAAGCTGCTGGGCTAGAGAGTGTAGATTGTCAGAGGAGAGGGTGGTTTTGTGCTTGCCTTGGATATATTCTGATATCATATAGGTTTGCTCTGTATCTAGGCAATATGTCTGTGGGGCGATACCTAGCCTGTATGCCTCGGTCTGTATCTGATACTCTAGGGCTCTGTCTCTGTCCTCTGTGCCAAATACACGTAGGATATAGCGATTGTTTTGGGTGCGCAATAGATAGTTTTGGTTGCAGTATCCTTGTTCGACCAAAGGGGTGAGCTCTAGTATCTCATCCTGAGTAAACAGTGTATGATGATGAAGTACTTGCAGGATAGCAGTTGAGTGTGGCATGTATAGGATAATGCCCTAGAAGTCTCTAATGGTGACAGCTTCTTGAAGTGTCTCTAGAAATTTACGTTTGCTCATGCTGTGGATACTGGAGATGAGCTCCTCTTGATGATTGTCTAGAAAATACATGGTAGGTGCGATGGTCGGACGCATCCATACTTTGGGTAGTGTCTCTTTTTCTCGTATGTTGACCATAATGACCTTGAACTCTTGTGCCAGTAGTGTGGCGATCTCAGGTGATGCCATATACTCTTGCATCATTTTACATGCAGGACAGAAGGGCTTGTGCACAAAATACATCGGTATTTTATAGTGCGTAGCAGATTTCTCTCTAGGTATGGTACGTATATGTAAACGATCACCTACGGTTTGTACTTTTGGCTGGATAGTGCTGTTGCTCTCTGGCTGGACATAGTAGATATTCACTACAGGTTTGCTAAAGGGTGTAGTGCACCCCGACCATAGGAGCAGTGAGAGTAGCATCAGTAGGCTATTTTTCATAGTCTCTCTCTACTTTGGCAATGCGTATTTTGTAGCCTGTGTACCAAGTGCTTTTGCCTATCTCTTGTGCTTGTTTATGTTCGAGTATGGCTTTCCAAGCGAGGATAGAGGCTTCATCTCTCCAGTAGGAGACAGTGATACCTAGCTCCTCTCTAGCAGATTCAAATCCCAAAAATCCCTCTCGGTTCTGTACCAGCTCTACCATACGCTCTGACATAGTACTGTAGCCTCTGTCCTCATCAATCTTGGTCGAGGTAAAGATCACAGCATAGTAGGGTGGCTCAGGGGTATTGGCAAACATGTTAACCTCTATGTGGTTTCTGTAGCAGAAGTGTACCATCATGCATCTTATAGATACTCCCAGCGATGCGTTGGGCATCCTCTGGTTCATGGGTGACCATGAGCGTATGTAGGTGGTTTTGTATGGTGAGTGTGTGTACGAGCGTGAGCATCTCTCGTCTGGTTGCATGATCGAGACCACTAAAGGGCTCATCGAGTAATAGTATAGGCTGATTGCGTAGCAGTGCACGACCTAGTGCTACTCTCTGTTGTTGCCCACCTGAGAGGGCAGTGGGAAGCTTGTGCTCATGCTCTGCGAGCTTCATCTGCTGGAGGATCTCTCGTATCTGTGTGAGTGCTTGTGGTGTGGCTTTGCCCTTGGGGTCGATACCTAGGAGGAGATTGGTCTGTACATTCAGATGCTCAAAGAGATTATGCTGCTGAAACAGGATCGTAATAGGGCGTTTCTGGATAGACTGATTCAAGAGCTCCTGTCCATCGAGCATGACTGACCCGCTAGCAGGCTCCAAAAATCCAGCGATGAGATCGAGCAACGTAGATTTGCCACTGCCCCTCTCTCCTAGTATCGCCACGATCTCTCCAGGGTCCACATGGAGGTCAAACTGATAGGTAGTCTGATGGGCTGGATAGGTATAGGTGAGATTTTGGATCTGCAGCACGGGTTCTCCTGATTTGAATTCTTTGTATTGTGACATATCGACTGTTAGGGTTGGCTTTGGTGTGGTGATAGTTATCCTTGTTATACCAAATCCAAATCCTATTCCCAAATCCCGAAATAGACATTCATGACTATGCACTATCATCGCATTCAAGGGCTTCGCGTAAAACCATCGCCGAACCTATGGGTGCGACTCAAATTTTACACAAACCCCTCAAATACGAGCATAGCACATATTCAGAGAAGTCTATTTCGGGATTTGGGCTATTGCATTTTGATTTGGTATTACGCTATCATACATAGATTCGAAATATGCCAAAAAAGGATATCATGACAAAGACAATAGATAAAAACATACATATTGCGTTGCTTTTGGTGGCTACATTGGGTATTATGTCTGGTATGACAATCGTCTCCTCCTTGCCACTGATTAGCCATACATTTTCAGATATTCCCAATATAGAGTTCCTCTCCAAGCTCATGCTGACTATTCCTGCCATTATTATTGCACTTTTTTCTCCCTTTGCAGGGCATATCGTTGATAGATTTGGACGGCTCAGGCCACTCTATATAGGGATATTTCTCTTTGTGATTGGTGGGAGCTCTGGATTTTATCTCAATGATTTCTATAGTATTCTTGCAGGGCGTGCAGTGCTGGGCTTTGGGGTTTCTCTGGTGATGACCAGTTCCACAGCACTTATCGGAGACTATTTCTCCGCAGAGGCACGACATGCCTTTATGTCCAAGCAGGGCATGGTAATCGCATTGGGCGGCATACTCTTTATCAGTATAGGAGGGATATTGGCTCAGATGGACTGGACCTATCCTTTCGCGGTCTATTTGATCCCTGTCCTTTTTGTGCCATTTTTGCTGAGATCACTCTATGAGCCAGAACAACACAAGCAACAGAGTACATCAGAAGTAGCACCACGACTCTTGCCTGTCTATGTCACGGCATTTTTTGTGATGGTACTTTTTTATATGCTTCCTACGCAGTTTCCTTATCTGATCGTCAATACGCTAGGAGGAGAGCCACGTACAGTAGGATTTGTCATCGCTATGGCTCTCGTATTTAATGCCGTAACATCGATGCAGTATGCCAAGATCAAGGCCAAGTACACCTTTCTCCAAATCTATGTCATGACATTTGTACTCTTTGCTATAGGGCTCTTTTTTATCTCTCTGGCCGCTAGCATTTCAGGACTGTTTTTGTCTGTTGCGCCTATTGGTATGGGGTTTGGGTTATTGTTTGTCAATACCAATGCATGGTTCCTCTCTCTGGTTCCTGCACACAAGAGAGGTCAAGCCTCAGGTATCCTCACCTCTAGCTTTTTTCTAGGACAGTTTTTCTCACCGATATTTTTCGAGCCCATCGTCTCAGCGTATGGGCTACAGTCACTTTTTTTGATCGTCTCTGTTGTGGCTATGATGGTGGCTGTTGTACTCTTTGTAAAAAGCAGGAGGTTATAGACTATGGTATTTTGATTGGGTGTCATTTTGATGACAACGCATTTTTCGCATCTCATACGCTTCCATATTGAGTATGGAACTCTCCTCTATCATTTCTCGCAAGAGTGTCTCATTGAGCTCTTCAAGGCTTTTGAAATAGAGATGTCGCA
>CAZEIN010000315.1:0-2091 GCA_964512425.1 uncultured Sulfurovum sp. | reverse complement strand
AGAGGAGTTAGAAGAGCTAGAGCGTATGAGGGAGGAGTTAGAAATCGATGAGAGTGAGTTAAGTGACAATCTTCATACAGAGGAAGCAGCATCCCAACCCAGTGGGCATACCCCTTATATCGCGGACAAAAAAACCAAACGTAATGAACCCTGCCCTTGTGGTAGTGGCAAGAAATACAAACACTGCTGTGGTAAAAGTGGTCCCAAGAAAGGACTGCTCGCCTAATGGCAACACCCTATAATAGACCCTTTATACGCAAAATAGTTAAGCACTATTTGCGCTACGATAGGGACAATCCCTTTATCTTTTTCTCTGCAGTGATGGCTTTTTTGGGGATTGCTGCTGGTGTGATGGTGATGATGATTGCTATCGGTGTCACCAATGGGATACAAAAGGATTTTAAAGAGCGTCTCTTTGTGATGAACTACCCTCTCACTGTAGTCTCCTATACTGATGGTGTCAGTGATACACTCATCAACAAAATCCAACAGGACTTCCCTACACTCAAGCTCAGCCCCTACTACACAACTCAAGTCATCAGTAAGAATGAAAATGGTATCCAAGGCAGCATGGTATATGGAATTGATTTTGAAAAAGAAGCAGCAATCAATACGGTTTTTGCAAAAGCCCAAAAAGAGACCAATTCAAGCAGTAAGTTTCGTATAATCGTAGGGGATACGCTCTCTTTGGATATGGGAGTAAAAACAGGAGAAAAGCTGTTGCTTTATTTTTCTGAACAACAAGCAGTGGGTTTTGGTACGATGCCACTACAAAAACGCTTCTTGATTGATGGGATTTTTGATTCAGGTATCCAATCCTACGACAAAGGGATCATCTATACCACACACAGAGCCTTCCACAGCCTCCTCAAGAGAGAAAAAACCAAATATGATGGCATCCATATCTATAGCGATAAACCTATGGAAATGATAGGCAAAATCGCTGCGATACTGCCAGATGATGCAGGCATAGAGGGATGGTGGCAGCAAAATGGCAACTTTTTTACTGCTATGGAGATGGAAAAAAAGGTCTATTTCCTCGTATTACTCTTCATTATCCTCATCGCCTCTCTCAATATCATCTCTTCACTGCTCATGACAGTCATGAGTAGACGTAGTGAAATCGCCCTCATGCGTACACTCGGAGCCACACGTCGAGAGATACAAACAATATTTTATAGACTCGGACTTATTATTGGTTCTACTGGTATCGCTATGGGTACCGTATTGGGATTGATTGGAATGTGGGTACTACGGACCTTTGATATTATTGCACTACCAGCAGATGTCTACGGAAGTGCCAAGCTCCCCATCGATCTACCTCTGAGCGATTTTGGACTGATACTGCTGGGAGCCTCTGTGATTATCATGCTCTCTGCCCTCTATCCTGCCAAGAAAGCTGCATCCACCAATCCTCTCAATGTCTTGAGAAATGAATAAATTATACCGAAATTGTATTTTGATTTGGTATTATTACTTATTAATGATATGTGCGGGTGAGGTAATGGTCCGCTTGATGAGCTCTAGCGGATAGAGCAATGCCTCTTGCACTGGATTAGTTTTGACCTTGGGCTTGTCTAGGGTGCCTGTGATTTTGACTCCTGTTGTGATACTCTTGTCTTTGCCAAATAGGATATAGCCTACCAGCGGCAAACTGCCTAGTACCTTCCCAACTTCTCGTGCAGTACGTATGGCAAGATCCATATCAAGCTTTCCACTCTCCAATATTACGACACCTTTACCTGCAATAGTTGCAGATTTACCATTGAGATAAATGGTATCAAATATCACCTGCTTGGGCAAAAGCCTGAAGACTATTTTGCCATCACGCACCACGAATCCTTTTTTACTAAACCCTGGATCTGAGAGTGTCATCAGTGCAGGAACAGTATTGAACAGTGCGATCAGATCGTTATATGCTTTGAAACTCTCTATGGCACCACCTTCTATCTCTATGGTACCTTGCATTTCACCATTGATCTGACCAAGCATGTCTAGAGAATACCTCCCTCCCTGGAGTCCTCCAAAATTGATGAGCGATTGCAACATTCTATCTTTGATTTTTTCTGCATGAATGACCAGACTTTCCCC
>CAZEIN010000314.1:0-2698 GCA_964512425.1 uncultured Sulfurovum sp. | reverse complement strand
ATATACGATGCTCTCAATATACAGCATCAGATTGGGGAGGTGAGCATCGTCTATATCTAGCACAGAAGATGTGGTACAGGTAAATTGATTTTAGGCAATGATGGTTTTAGGGTAGCCCGTGGAATGAGGGTTTTGGAGAATCTTGGTGTTGAAGTTGGGGTAAGAAGTTTGATTTATGGGGTTCACTATACTTTGTAAATGTCTATAAGCATGTACCAATCATGAGATATATTTGAATAGCTTTCCCAGATCTTGAGCTTTGGATTGCTTGTCGATGTGGAGGCTACTCTATCGCCTCAAATGCCACCTCTATCACATAGGCTCTATCGTGGGTGTGTTTGCCTAGTCCTATAGATTGGAGTTGTTTGAGATAGGCGATGAGGGCTTCGTTGAATTCGCTGTTGGCTGAGAGGCGTTGGACTTTGAAATCAAATCTGCCGCTAGCGTAGACCGTCAGCAGTACAGAGATCTGCTCTCCTGCAAAATTGGCTTGTTCTGGCCAGCCTCGTAGCTTCTCCTCTACAGAGGCGAAGTATCTGTTTTCTATCCCTTTGTCTGTGGTGTTGGTTTTTTTGAGTGATGGGGTTTTGGATGAGATTTTGGACTGGTTGGCTTTTTTACTGGATTTTTGCTTGGTTTTTTTGGCTGGTTTGCTGGCTGTTTTGACAGAGGCAAAGAGGCTCTTGGTGTGAATCTTTTTGGCTGGCTTTTTAGTAGGTTTTGATTTTTTGGCTACTTTTTTGGGGGTGGTGATATGGCGTATTTTTTTAGGGGTGTGTTTTGGTTTTGCGATGGAGGCTTTTTTCTCACCCTGTTTTTTGGGTGTTGGGTTCTGCTCTCCTGAGAGCGTCACTGCGATAGCATGGCTATTTTTTTTGACATAGTGCACGGGCTTGGCACTAGATCGATAGTTAAAATAGTAGAGCACAACAGCGATGATGAGGAGGTAGATACCTAGTGCGATACTCCCAGAGATAAACTTGAAATTGTCTCTCATCATTGTGTGATCAGCGATACCCTGCTAAAGCCCACATCTTTGACGCTCTTGAGCAGATACATTACATCCCTATAGGCTAGATTCTCATCTGCACGGATAAATACATCGCTTTTAAAGTTGTAGTTTTTAGATTTGAGCATAAAATTATCTGCAAAATCTTTGAGGGTATAGACATCTTTGTCGAGATAGATATTTTGGTCTTTGTCCATGCGGATGGTGATAGTGGGTGTTTTGGTTTTGACCTTGCTTCGGGTACCTTGGGGGAGAGTGACCTGCTCTTCGTAGTTGATAGTCGGAGCCGTAATCATCAAAATCGCCATCAGTACCAACATCACATCGACCAGCGGCGTGATGTTGAGATCAGGATCATCATCCCATGTAAACATCAGTGTGCCTCTTGTGACTGCTTGGAGAGGATGACATCCACCTGTGAGGTCAACACTGAGCTGAGCTCATAGGCCTTTCGTTTGAGGATTAGATGAAAACTGTAGGCAAAAATTGCCACGAAAATCCCTACCGCCGTAGCGATCAATGCCTCTGAAATTGCTGGTGCTACCACCGAGAGTGCAGCACTCTTTTGGGTAGCCAGATGGCTAAAGGTCTCCAGTATCCCTACCACAGTACCAAACAGACCGATAAAGGGTGAAGTAGATGCAACGATAGAGAGCAGTGTCAAGCCCTTGGTAGAGACCCGTACGGTATCACTAATCGCGGCTCTGAGTATCTCACTGTTGATCGTGCCAGAGCGTTTGATATAGGCAGTAAGTACGGACATTTTAGAGACATTGTCTGATCTGCCCATATAGAGTCGTGTCAGAGAATCGATTTCCAGAGAGAGACGTTGGTCTAGCAAGCGATATCTATAGATAAATATCCACAATACCCCAACAAAATAGAAAGAGAGCAGCAAAATCACAAAAATCGTAATCGCGCTGCTTTGTGTCACATAATCAAAGAGGAGAGAAAAAATCTTATCTTCCTACAGATTCGATTTTACTCACAGCATTTGCCATAGTGGCATTAGACACCTCTGCACTTTTGAGGAGGTCTTTGGCTGCTTGGATATTATCTGAGATTGTACCCTCTTCGTCATTGAGTGCTACGGCACCATCGACGATACACAGAGCCTTGTTCTCATCGATTTTGACATACCCGCTGTGAATAGCCACGAGGATATCTTTGCCTGTGGCTGTCTCGATATCAATCACCCCCGCATTGAGCAGTGAAACAAGAGAAGCATGCTCTGGGAGCACACCAAACTCACCCTGCTCACCAGGTAGTGTTACTTGTTTGATGTCACCATTATAGATAGCACCACCTGGTGTTACTATTTCTAGTTTCATAGTTTTCATGCGCTTATCCTTTTGAGGGCCTAAGCCGCTTTTTCTTTCATCTTGTCTGCTTTGGCAAGAACCTCTTCGATGCTACCAACCATATAGAATGCCGCTTCTGGGAGATCATCATACTCACCAGCGAGTAGACCTTGGAATCCTTTGATAGTCTCTTCGAGTGTAACATAGACACCTGGGCTACCTGTAAAGACCTCTGCTACGTGGAATGGCTGAGAGAGGTATCTCTCGACCTTACGTGCACGCTCAACAACCAATTTGTCATCTTCGCTCAGCTCATCCATACCAAGAATCGCAATGATATCCTGTAGGTCTTTGTACTTTTGTAGAATCTGCTGTACCCCTCTGGCTA
>CAZEIN010000313.1:0-4368 GCA_964512425.1 uncultured Sulfurovum sp. | reverse complement strand
CAGTGCGATGATTTTGCCATGACTTCGCTTGAGGAATTCATTGGGCTTAAAAGTAGACTCTTTGAAGTCTACAGGTGTGATATGATACTTCTCATCAAATCGCTGCTGTGCTTCGATAATCTGATTGATGCCCATGTCTGCCTGTTGATATTTTTTTTGATATCTATTAGATTCATTGACTGGCATATTGATTGCTGAACTTACTGTCCAATACCCTAACATAATACCAATACCCAAAAAGCCCAGTATCATGTGTGGCCAGTAGCTTTTTTCACTATTGTTTGCCATATCTTATCCTCGTATAAAGTGGTCTGCCGAAATATATCCAAAAAAGAATAACCGCTCCTGCACGAACTATCCAAAGAAAAATCTTTGTGATCCATCCATACCTGTCCTTGAGTGTTGTCTCTAATGTTATCTCTCTGGATGCCGCCAATTCATCTGCTAGCTCAGAATAGGCATGTAGTACGGCTACATCATATTTCGATTGTAAGGAGTTGCTATCATCACTGCCGATAAACTCGTTGAAGTATCTCAATACACTGTCTCTATCATACGTAGATTTGAGTGCCTCGGATGAAGGAATCAATCCCAATCTACCTGTTTGACTACTGCCTTTGCTGATAATCGCATTGGGTGCAAAGACCAAAATCACATACGGCTCGCTTGTATTACTCTCATACTGTTTGACAAACTCATAGAGATTGGTACCCTGTTTGAGCTTGGCAGTTGTCGCCAGTACATAGGCAGAGATTCCTGTCTTTGTATGCAATTCATTGCTCATTTGATTGAGTACTACTTCCGCCTTGGGAGTAATCAGATAATCATTGACAAGAAATTTTGCAGAAACTGAGAGTGAGAGTAGACAAACAAGCAAGGTTACCCTCACTAGTGCTTGTCTCATATATTAACCTACAAAGAGGTGATTAGGAGTCAATACTGCCCAGACAGTAATCGCTGCCATTACAACCAGTACTAATGATAAAATTTTATCCATCTTGCGCTCCTTATTTTGCAGGCTTAAATGCGAAGTCCGCATTTGCCGTGCTTGTTGTTTTGACATTTTCCAATGAACCAACGATAGGTGCTGGATCATAGAAGTTTGTCGCCTGTGCCTGTTGTGTTTGAATTGCCAAAGTAACCAACACTGCCAAGATGCTCAAAAGGAGCACTGTAGCAATCAGCATACCGGTAATACCACTGAGGGTAAAGAGCCCTCTTCTTGTATTTTCTGCCATGATAGTCTCCTTATCGCTTCAATGATGAGATATAAGTCTCAAGTGCTTTATTCTGTACGGGCGTAAATCTGGTTTTAAATGACGGCATGACACCAATCTTGCCTGTTTTACCACCTTTGAGTACAGTTGCTACGTCATAGCCTGCTAGCTTTGGACCAACGCTTGGGATTCCCTCGCCTTTGGCACCGTGACATCCTGCACAGACAGCGAACTCAGCTGGTGCATCACCTTGGCAACCACTGGCTACAAATGCCGCCGCTTTTTCAGCTGCTGCACCGCTCGCCATACCTGGAGGCATACCGCCAGGGAATGTAGCGATGGCATTTTGACCATTGGCAATGACATCCAATACTTTTTGCTTAGTATGCCCAGCAGTGAGATCTTCTGCTTTTCCAGAGAGACCATCACCTGTCACACCGTGACATGGTGCACACTGTACCAAGAAAATAGACTCACCCATCTCTTGGAGTGTGTCCGCATCTGCATTTTTATGCATGTCTTCAAACTTGGTATTATACGCTTTAACCTCTTCATTCCATTGGCCAATTTGGCTAAATGCTCCTAAGCTATAAGGAGAGAAGAGGAAATACCAGATACCCCATACCATCGTCCCCAAAAATGACCATGACCAACCTGATGGCAACTCATTTTTGTATTCACCGATACCATCCCAATTCTCATCTGCTAACTCACCTGACGCTGTGTCGTTCTGCATCTGAGCTAGATATTTTGCTGATACACCAAATGACAATCCCGCGATTGCCAATGCACCAATCATAGTGATCCAGTTGATTGGATCACTCAAGTCGATATGCATTTGATCAACTACAAACCAAGTACCTACCATTAATATGATAGCAAATACAAGACCTTTTACAATGAAAGAATTCATTCACTTCTCCTTTTTTTCATGCTTGGTTCTGGATTCGTTTTTTTCGAGAGGCTGACTGTCGATACTGTCATCGAGTGCAAGCTTCCCGTATTTTTCATAATCCTTTTCACCACTTTTTTCACTTTTATAGAGATATACGATATAGCCATATAACGCTACCACAGCAATCACCGTACCTATGAGGTACGCATATGCCTGAAGTTCAGCTATACCCATATCCAGCCCCTTACTTCAATCGATTCAGATAAGCAATCAAGGCTACAACTTCAGGAATTTTTCCTGATTCAACCATTGCTTTGATATCTGCTTTTTTCATACCTGCTGCAATCTTTTTTGCTTCAGGAAGAATCGCTGCATCAAAATGCTTTTTAAATGCCTCTTTGCCTGCTGCAATCTCAGGACCATAAGGGGTCTTAAAGATATTTTTTACAGTGACTGCTTCTGCATAGGCTGTCTCAATATCAGCCACATTGCTGAACTGATGCTTGTATGCTGGCATAATAGAATCTGGTACGACTGATTTGGGATCCCACATGTGGTTCTCATGCCAGTCTGTCGTTCTGTAGTTTCCTACACGGTGAAGATCCGGACCTGTTCTTTTGGAACCCCAAAGGAAAGGTCTGTCGTACGCATACTCACCTGAAAGTGAATACTGCCCATATCTGTCTGTTTCAGCCTTGAATGGTCTAATCAACTGTGAATGACATGCAATACAGTTGTCTTTTTTGTATACTTCTTTACCTGCTAACTCTAACACTGTATACGGCTTGAGCCCTTTGATCGGCTGTGCTGATTCAGCAAAGTTAGGCAAAATAGTAACGATACCTGCAAACGCGATTGTCAAAAACACTCCTACTGCGAAGAAGAATGGATTTTTTTCTAACCAATGAAACATAACCTACCTCCTTATGCCATAGGTGATTTAAACTGTGGTTCAGTTTCGAGTTTTCGACCTGAAGTAGCAGTTTTAAAGAAATTATAAGCAAACATCAACATACCGATAAAGTATAGAAGTCCGCCAAGCGCTCTAATCGTATAATATGGGTGCAATACAGAAACAGTATCGATAAAGCTATACATCAAGTTACCATACTCATCTACTGCTCTCCACATCATACCCTGTGTAATACCTGCGATCCACATGGAAGCAAAGTAGAGTACGATGGCTACAGTTTGTAGCCAGAACTGAGCGTCAAGTAGCGATTTGGAATAAATCTCTCTCTTGAACACTCTAGGAGCCATATGCATGACTGCTGCGAATGCCATAAATGCTACCCATCCAAGCACACCATCATGCACGTGACCAGGGATCCAGTCAGTAAAGTGTGCGATGGCGTTGACTGATTTAACAGCTTGGATAGGACCCTCTAGTGTAGAGAGCATATAGAAAGTAGAAGCCAAAACCATCAATTTGATGAGTGGATTCTCAGTCAACTGGTTCCATCCACCTTTCATGGTGAGGAGCATATTGATCGCTGATCCCCACGATGGGAGAATCAAAATAACAGAGAAGATTGATGCCATAGTCTGTACCCAGTCAGGAACAGTTGACCAGAGTAGGTGGTGGCCACCTGCCCAGAGATACACAAACATCAAACCCCAGAAAGAGAGGAGAGAAAGTTTATATGAATAGACTGCCTGACCAGACTCTTTTGGCAAGAAGTAGTAAATCATTGCAATGATAGGCACAGTAAAGACAAATGCAACCGCATTGTGTCCCCACCACCACTGAACCATTGCGTCATTGGTACCTGCATACATAGATACTGAGTGCATAATATTACCAAGTCCACCAGAGAAGAAGTAGGTTGGTACTTCCATGTTATTAAACAGATAAAGCATGGCTACACCGAGGAAACATGCAATATAGTACCACATAGAGATATAGAGTGATTTCTCACGTCTCATACCAATGAGTCCAAACATTGCCACACCCCAGATAACCCAGATCAGAACGATACCGATATCAAGTGGCCACTCCATTTGTGCATACTCTTTACTCGTCGAAATACCCAATGTGAGTGTAACGACAAGAGCTGCTGCTGCGATAAAGTAAAGGAAAAAGTGTAGTTTGGTCAGTAGCATCAAAAACTTTGATTCTGCCAAAGATACCTTCAATACTCTCTGTGCAGAGTAGTAAAATGATGCCCAAATGGCACTCAGTGTAAATCCATAAACGACTACGTTGGTGTGTAGTGGTCTCAATCTCGAGAACGTTCCATACTCGCCTAGTAGATA
>CAZEIN010000312.1:0-1848 GCA_964512425.1 uncultured Sulfurovum sp. | reverse complement strand
AACGGAATATATCAGAAGAAGTTTAATACAAGATAAAAACAGATATCATTTTTTATTACTTTTTCTCTAAATAGGGGGTGTCATGTTGAGAAAAATCATTATTTTTTCTTTCTTGCTTTTGATTGTGAATCATATGCTTTATGCCAAAGCGTCTACAAACAGCTATCAAAAGTATAAAGCTTTTATTGAAGGTGCAGAGCGCAAGGCAATCCCCTCAGCCAAAAAAGTGATGCAGACCATACGGTATATGGTTGAAAATAAGGTAATTATCAAGGGTGCATGCTGGGATTACCTCAATGAAGCATTTACCAAGGCAGGCTATCCTCAAGGCAAACGAACCATTATCCATAAAGGTACCAAAAATGGCCCCTATGTGCCATCTGCTAAAATCCAAGCAGGTGATTGGCTCTATTATATTAACCATTCCTATCACAATGTTGAACATAGTGGACTCTTTATAGCTTGGGTGAATTATGCCAAGAGACAAGGGTTGATTATGAGCTATGCAGGAGAGGGCCGTGCAGAGCCTGCACGGTATAAAATCTATGATTTGACTCATGTCTATCATATTATGAGAGCACAATAGTCTGTTACAGAAATCACCATTTTGATGGGAATAAAGTTAAAAATAGGGCTAATTACTCTTATGCTATCTCTATGCTATTCTCTTTTGATATAGTTATTTTATGATGCTATGCATTATTATTGATGACTTTTTATTCAAAGGAGCAACTATGCTAAAAGAGATTTACCAACCACATGACGATATCGTCAACAATGCCGCCATTCGAGGGATGGGTGAATACTGGGAGCTACAGAGCCGTGCAAAAGCAGACTATGAAGGCTTTTGGGCTGGATATGCAAATCGTAAGATAGACTGGTCTAAGCCTTTTGATACCGTACTAGATGAGAGTGAAGCACCCTTTTATAAGTGGTTTACAGGAGGACAGCTCAATGTTGCACATCAGTGTATCGATAGGCACCTAGCCACTAAGAAAAACAAAGCAGCAATTATTTTTGAGGGTGATAATGGGGATTATCAGATCCTCACCTACCGTAGACTCTCCTATGAGGTCAACAAAACTGCCAATATGTTCAAAAATAACTTTGGCATCAAAAAGGGTGACAGAGTCGTTCTCTATATGCCTATGATCCCAGAAGCAGCAATCACGATGCTAGCTTGTGCCAAAATCGGTGCGATACACTCTGTCGTATTTGGTGGATTCTCTGCTGAGGCGCTCAGAGACAGAATCGCAGATGCAGAGGCAAAACTAGTCGTGACGGCCGATGGTGCCTTTAGAAAAGGTAAACCCTATATGCTCAAACCAGTTGTAGACAAGGCGCTGGAGCAAAACTGTGAATGTGTCAATGCTGTCTGTGTGGTAGAGCGTAACGGCGAAGAGATTCATTGGGAAGCGGGCAGAGACTATGCCTACCAGGAGCTTATCAAATCGCAGTCTCATGTATGTGAGGCGGAGCCTATGGAGAGTGAAGATCCACTTTTCCTCCTCTATACTTCAGGCAGTACAGGCAAGCCAAAGGGGGTACAGCACTCTACAGCTGGTTATATCCTCTGGGCACAGATGACGATGGAGTGGGTCTTTGATCTCAAGGACAACGATACCTACTGGTGTACGGCAGATGTAGGCTGGATCACAGGACATACCTATATCGTCTATGGACCGCTTGCCGCTGGAGCCACGACTGTTATGTTTGAGGGTGTACCGACTTATCCTGATGCAGGACGATGCTGGCAAATGGTAGAAGAGTATCAGATCAATCAGTTTTATACGGCACCAACTCTGATCAGGCTTTTGCACAAAATGGGAGAGAATGAGCCAGATAAAT
>CAZEIN010000311.1:0-3650 GCA_964512425.1 uncultured Sulfurovum sp. | reverse complement strand
GCATACGCATTGGCCGTAGCAAATTGGCTCCGCCAGATATCCAGATATGCCTGCTCACTCTGCAAGCCCCCCAATGCCAATCTATCAAACATCGCAGCTACAAAATCATACTCACTGATACCGATATCACTCTGGATGACTTGGTGCATCTCTTCGATATAGTGATGTCCATAGCAGAGGCGTATATCTGCTTTTTCCAGAAAGGTCTTGGCGGGGATGACGATATCTGCCAGATAGCTGGTCTCATTGTCATGCAGTCCGAAATAGATGAGATTCTCTACCTGTTTGAGTGAGGAAACCACACGGTTGGTATCTGGCATAGAGCCAGCTGGATTGCCTCCTCTGACCAGCACTGTTTTGAACTGTTCAAAGGGTGTCGTAACGATAGAGACTTCGTCTACGGAGATTTTGAAAGGATTTTCAAACCCTTGAGTCGTACTGCCTAGATAGCTGACACCGCACCCCTCTCTACCAAAGAGCCCCAAGGTTGCTGCCAAAGAGTCAATCGCATGAAATACCGTATGTCCATTGCTGTATTTCTGTGGGCCTGCACCCACGAGAAACACAACCCGATGTCCAATCAAATAGGTGAGCAACGCTCCGATCTCACCGATATCTGTACCGATCTGCTCTAGTGCCGAGACCAT
The DNA here is from genome assembly GCA_964512425.1 of uncultured Sulfurovum sp. Lineage (GTDB taxonomy): Bacteria > Campylobacterota > Campylobacteria > Campylobacterales > Sulfurovaceae > JAAXPZ01. The sequence continues at coordinate 3,003 of CAZEIN010000311.1, read as the reverse complement.
ACGAAAATCCTGAGTAAACTCATAAAAATCCTCAAAATCCTCTGCATGTGCCTCTAACCACTGGGTATCTTCAGCATTGTCCATGATGATAAAGCGAGCCAGCATGATTGCCAGCAAAAAATCACTGCGGGGCTGTATCTGTAGATGCATGTCTGCACGTTTGGCAATAGGTGTCGCCACAGGATCTATCACGATAAGCTTTTTACCTTCGATAAAGGGCATGATATGTGAGTTGGTCACAGTGAGATTGCGTCCCCATACGACCACGACATCTGCCTTGGCTATCTGCTCAGGAGGCAGCTGGCGGTTATATCCTCTGCCTGCGAGTATCCCCGCCTCACCTGCGCCATCACAGAGACTGCCGTAGGTACGGGTAGCACCTAGTTTCTCAACCAGCAAGTTGGTCACACTCTGCATAACCCCCAGATGACCTGAGCCTCTCCATTGGAGCATGGGGCTTTGAGCGAGTGCCGTAGCGGCAGCATCGAGTGCCTCCTCCATACTTACCTCTACACCACCTACTCTAGGCTTATCTATACGTGGCGTCTCATGCATATGTTTGTTGAGCAGAGCACAGAGAGCTCCATTGCTAGTGGGGTGCGTGGGAGTAGCTACGAGCCGTGTTGGATAGCTAGGATCACAAGTAATCGCACAGGCATCATAGCAGTCTAATGGGCATGCCGTATGAATCATTTCACCTCTACTTTTAACAGCACAGAAAAAGGATGCATAGGCTCCAAAATAATCTCCGCTTTGTAAGCAGAGATAAACTTCTCATCTGCTTCTCTCCAGATACGAGAGATCATGATGCCATCCTCTGAGCCATCAATATAGACCTTTTTATTTTCGATGCCTTTGAGCTCATCACGATCGAGATAGAGTGTGAGCTTTGCCTTGGAGAGGTCATCTGCGATGGCTAGAGGTAGTCCTGGAGAAGCAAACTCTCCTGCTCTGACCATGATTTTGTAGAGATAGCGTCCTGTGAGTATGATTTTCTTCTTGGCGATACTGTCTTGGAGCATAGCGATTTTGTACTCTAGGTCCAGTATCTGTTTTTTGAGATTGACGATTTTTTCTTTGGTGGCTAGCATCTGATTTTTCGCTCCAATGAGCGCACTGTAGGCATTGTCTTTTTGTGTTTGTGTACTGCTCTCTAGTGCATTCACGCGGTCAAAATAAGATTGTTTGAGGGCATGTGTTTTGGCAAGTCCTTGGACTATCTCTTCATTGATCGCCAGTGTTTCATGGAATAGCTTGAGTGAATCTTGTGAGCTTTTCAGACTCACCCGATCCATCCGATCATCGATCTGTATCACAGCACCTTTACCAGCCACTTGACCCTCTGCTGAGAGATCTACCTTGGTAATCATCCCCCCAACAGAAGCCTTGATCGTAGCACGCTCTAGTGGCTCTACCTTGGCATAATGCACTTTACCAAACATCAATATTGGCAACACAAGCAGTAGTAGTTTCTTCATATTTATCCCTTTGAAGTAAATTGAACGCACAATCTGAGTTGTGCGATAGGATCGACAAATATTGTGTGAGTGCTTGCTCTGTGGGTGTTTACGAAAAATTTGAGATGAACCCAAAGGTTCATTGATGATTTTTCGTGAATATCCACAGTGCAATGACTTAGACAAGATTGGTGATCCTATCGCATAACTCAGATTTAAAAGGCACAGCGATAAGCCGGGTTCTGTCTTGGGTAGTAATTTATCTAGGCGACATGTTGCCATGCCGCTCAAGCGAGACACACTAAAGCGTGAGGCTTATACCTGGTGTCTCTTGCTGCGGACAGGGTTTACCTAGCTAGCTATATTACTATGGCTACTGGTGGGCTCTTACCCCACCCTTTCACTATGACCTTCTTCTTGTGAAGCGAAGGCTACCTACTCTCTGTTGCACTTGCCCTCAGATTACTCTGGCCATCCGTTAGATGGAGTCCTGCCTCACATGCAGCCCGGACTTTCCTCTCGTGGCTCATGCCACCAGCTACTACCTACTGTACCTTGGATGTGATTATAGCGAAAGTTTCTCTAATGAATACAAATAGGCTTCGAGATATTATCCCAAATATCCCCATAGCATTCCTTCAAACTCCTCTTGAAGTCCTTGAGGCTCGATAACTCTGATCTGCGGGAGCCATTTTTTCATGATATCAAAAAGCTCTCTTTTGTTTGTGATAGCAAAGCTCAGCTCAGCAGTGCCATCTGGATTCTCCTTGAGATGCTGCCCTCGGATGGGTTTGCGCTTGAAATAGGCGATAGCACTCCACTCCAACAACAGTGTGATTTCAAAGGGTTCGGCTTTTGGATTGAACCAGATACTAACAGCATGCTCCATACGCTCCAACAAGTGTGAGTCGGGGTCAAACTGCTTCTCATGCACCTGTAGATTGCGTATCTCCTTGAGATAAAATTTGATGTAGTGCTCTTTGTATTGAGTCAGCAAGTACCAAAATCCGTCAAAGATGATGATTTTGTAAGGCTTGACCTCTCTGTAGGTTTTGATCTCCTCAGGCTTGTACCATTTTTTATACGCTAGTGTTATCGTACGATGCTCTGCAATCGCTAGTTCTAGATCACGAATGAGTGCGAGGTGTCCTGTCGTACTCTCCATATCCAAATGCACATAAAATGGCGAGTCTATATACTGATATAGTCTCCCCAATACACTCTGCGCCTACCTGAGCCGAGAGGCTATCGAGCAGATGAATAGCAGTCTGTACTTTTCCTGACACACGCCTACCCTGATCCATCACAAACCGCTTGCCATCCTCTGCACGCACGACACCATAGTCCCCCTCCATAAGCTTAGCAAAATCTCTCTGCACGGTCTTGGTGGTTGTCTGCCACTCATTGGCAAGTGCTGTGATAGAGAGCATCTCACCTTGAGCCAATCGTTGAAGTATCTGGTTGTGGCGTTGGTGCTGTTTCATATCATATGCTCCGTAAGAGTAAAGATGATGATGAAACTACAGCTTAAATATAGTTGTAATTT
>CAZEIN010000310.1:0-2480 GCA_964512425.1 uncultured Sulfurovum sp. | reverse complement strand
GGACTCAAAGAGATGATGCTGGGTGGTTCTGCTGCCTATCTGCTAGAGCATACTACGATACCTACGCTTGTGTCTCATTAGTCCGAATTGACAACACACGCTCCTCTAAAAACTGAAGAGTGTGTGCGGCAATAACCCCCCATTTACTAACATTTGGATAAAATCACGCTATACTTAAGTGATAGGACTATCTACATGACACAACCACTACTCATCGAAATCGGTGTGGAGGAGCTCCCCGCTATCCCACTACTCAAAATCATTAAAAATATCGAAACCTCATGGGGCAAAATCCTCAAAGCGCACAAGCTCGATACTGAGTTTAGCTTTCTCTATACTCCTAGACGACTCGTCCTCCAGCATCCTGCGATGCCTACCAAGCAAGCAGACAGCACCATCGAACTGATGGGGCCACCGTCGCAGGCAGCATTTCGTGAGGGAGAGCCTACGCCTGCAGCGTTAGGGTTTGCCAAGAAGTGTGGCGTAGCAGTCGATCAGCTGGGCCGTACCCAAAAGAATGGCAGAGAGGTACTCTACCACAAGAGAGAGGAGAGAGGAGCCCAAATCGCTACACTGCTCCAAGAGATGCTCACACAGTGGCTCTCCTCGATGGCATTTGGCAAGATGATGCGATGGGGCAGTCGTGGTGATGAGTTTATCCGACCGATTCGCTGGCTACAGGTGAGACTAGGGGAGGGTTCTGTGCCTGTAGCACTCTTTGGTGTGGACTCTGGCACCAGTACACAAGTCCATAGAATGGTCGACTATGAGCCAGTAGAGGTGCCTGATATAGATGCGTATGCAAAGGTCTTGGCAGAGGGTGCTGTGATGCTCAAGCCATCTCAGAGAGAGGCAAAAATCCTCGCAGAGTTTGATGCACTTGAGGCAGAGCATGGTATCACGATAGAGCGTGACAGAGCCCTGCTGGCAGAGGTTGTGGCGATTACGGAGAACCCCAAAGCCCTCGTAGGTACGTTTGATGCACTTTTTTTGGAGTTGCCACCAGAGGTAATCATCACCTCTATGAAAGAGCATCAGCGATACTTCCCTGTCTTTGAGCATGGCAAGATCGCCAACAAATTTGTGGTCGTCTCCAACGCCTATACGGACGATTATAGCAAAGTCATAGCGGGTAATGAGCGTGTCCTCAAGCCTCGATTGGCGGATGGGCTGTTCTTCTATCGTAATGACCTCAAAAATGGGCTCTCTACAGATGGACTCGAAAAAGTACAGTTCATTGATGGACTGGGCACGCTCTCAGATAAAATTGACCGAGAGAAAAACATCGCTCTTCGCCTACTGGCACTCTATATGGGTAAAGTAGCCGATGAGACAGGCAAAAGCAATGCCGATTTGGAGAAGCTCATGGACAGGGCTGTAGAGCTGGCAAAAGCAGACCTGATGAGTGAGATGGTCTATGAGTTTACTGAGCTTCAAGGGCTCATGGGATACTACTACGCCAAAGCACTAGGCGAAGAGGAGCTTGTATATACCGCAATAGCAGAGCAGTACATGCCAGTAGGTGAGGGGGCGGAGCTGCCTAGCTCTATATTCTCCTCTATCGTGGCGATGTCTGCCAAGCTCGATACGCTCTTTGGACTTTTTTCAGTAGGCAAGATCCCTACAGGGAGCAAAGATCCCTTTGCACTGCGTAGAGCGGTCAACGGTATCGTACGTATCGTAACAGCCTATGATTTGCCTTTTGATATCGATGATATTATGACGCTACTTCAGGCAGAGTATGCTCAGTTCGATACCCATCAGCTGCGAGACTTCATCATCGAGCGTATCAGCAAATCCCTCGATGCCAACCCCTCCGTCATCGCAGCAGTGCTGGCTAGCGGAGAGCTGGATATCAACGAGATCGCCAAAAAAGTCACAGCACTCAACGGTATCGTCAGTAGTGATGTGTTTAAAGAGCAGTTTAGTACCTTTAAGCGTGTAGCTAATATCTCCAAAGAGATGGACTTGGACGGAGAGCTAGTTATCGATATCAGCCTCTTTGCCGAGGAGGCAGAAGTGAGCCTCTATAACGCCTATGAAAAAGTCATCAACCTAAGCTTTGACAGCTACAAACAGCAACTCGAAGCACTCTTTGGACTCAAGCGTGAGCTGGATGCGTTCTTTGACAATGTCATGGTCAATGTAGAGGATAAAGCACTACAAACAAATCGTTTGGCATTGATTGGGTCGGTGTATAGGCGCTTTAGAGAGATTGCGGATATCAAAGAGATTTCGGTCTAACAGACAAGGGTGCGTAACACCCACCATGCTTGGGAACTGAAAGGCTGGCACGGTTTTGCCAAAAGGCTCAGGAGAATCCGTATGGCCAAGAGCGTGTGACATGCTCACCCCTACGGGATTATTAGACAAAGGAGACCCCATGCAAACCCCACATCAGCAACCCATCCATCCCAATCTCATGACCTCTGCACTGCCTGTGCCAGAGGATTTCCTATTTATGGCAGCACAAGGCTATG
>CAZEIN010000309.1:0-5717 GCA_964512425.1 uncultured Sulfurovum sp. | reverse complement strand
GCGTGCAGCGTTGGCAACGGCCACAAACTTTTCTGCTGCCAACGCCAAATCATCATTGACGATTACAAAATCATACGCCCCAATTTCTAGTATCTCCCGCTTGGCATTTTGTACCCGCTGGGCGATTACCTCTGGATGATCGGTTGATCTAGCGGTTAGTCGCTCTTCTAGTTCACTCAATGAAGGAGGCAAAATAAATGCCGAAGTAATCAAATCCCCCATCCGCTCTCTAGCCAGATGAAAACCCTGCACATCGATATCAAAAATCACCAGCTTGCCAGCCTCTAGTGCCTCATGTACAGGCTTGAGCGAAGTACCATAGTAGTTGCCATGCACCATGGCATACTCCAAAAAGTCCCCTGCCTCTATCCCTCTCTCAAACTCCTCTGCTGTGACGAAATGATACTCTCGACCATTTTGCTCTCCTCCCCTAGGATCCCTAGAGGTCGAAGAGATAGAAAAGTAAAACTCCCCTATATGCTCTGCCGCTGCATTGATAATACTACTTTTTCCTGCACCACTGGGTCCTGAGAGAATGAGTATCGCACTACTCATTCATTCCCCTTTGGAAACCGAATTTTGATGGTTACTTCTGCCCCTTTGAGAAGTTTACGAATCCTTTTAGGCTCCATCTGCATGATGGCTTCTATGAGCTTATCCTCTTGACTGATTTGACTCTCTACTATTTGTATTCCTGACTCTGCAGTAATTTCATCAGCCAAATCCTCTTCGGAAACTATCTCTAGCCCTTCATCCTCAAGTAGACTTTTAATCTCATCAATATCTCGGATATTAAGGATTTGATCCTCTTCTAGATGTACCTTAGTCTCAGGAGGTGCTTCGAGTATCATCTGTATATCTGAGGGTAAGAAAGGTTTTTTCACTTGTATATCAAATAGGTCATGTATCTCTTTGGCTTGATTGTAGAGAACAATATTTTTCCGTGTCTCAAGGCGCTCTATAAGAGCCTTGCTTTGCTCTAACAGTTCTCCTCTATCATCTACAAACAAAAAGTCGTATCCTACATCCACAATCCCCTCAACCGTATCATAAAGCACTAGCTCTGCATCGACTCGATCTGCTACTAACTCCACAAACTCACGCACGACATGATTCCGCGTTAACAATAAAATCTTCATAAATTACCTTTGATTTTAGTAGAACTATTATAGCAATTATTTGATTTATCCCAAATTATACCAAATAAAAATACAATAGTATACTTCAGGGAGCATCATCGTGAGTAGCTGTGAAATGTATAGAATGCAGTACTAGCCATAGCTAATTCAAATTCTATATATTTTGCAGATGCTTGCGAGGATGTTCTTTGGGGTATATTATTGAATTTGAATTTGGTATTATGCAATAGAATTGCCAAATTCAGGATAAGAGCAGGGAGGCGGGTGAAGGTTTCTCTTCTCAAGATTTGGGTATTTATACCAAATCCAAATCCAACAATTGATTTGGTATTAGTTGGTGCGGTAATACCCCTTTGGTTCTTCATTCAAAATACTCCACTCATAAAACGGCATCGCTTCAAAGGCTATATCGTTGAGTGTAAAGCTGTACTGGTTGGAGACAGTGACGATGGTGATCTTGGTGATGGGGTGTTTTTGGTAGAGGTGCATTTTGTTGTAGGATTTTTTCCAGAAACTCTCTTCGTTTTCAAATGCAGAGGGGATGATCAGCTCATGGTCATGGATGAGGTAGCCATGGATGCCTAGGGCTTGGAAGGGGATGTTGTGTTTGAACAGAGCCAACACGACAATCGCATCAAAGGTGATGGGGAAGGGTTGGGATTTGCTGAGGTATTTAGAGAGAGCAAAATCATAGAGAATCATCTTGCGCGCACCCTTGCTCTGGGTATCTTCGACAAAGAGGATCAAGCCCTCTTGGGTAAAGCGTTTGATGGTGCGATAGACCCAGTCCTTGGAGATGCGAAAGTACTCCTTGGCGTAGGTGTAGAGCTGATGAGTGGTGACGCGGTGTCCTTGGTAGCGGGCGAGGATGAGCATCAGACGGCTCTCATCCTCATCGAAGCTACTGTAAAAAAAGCTACGCATCTGCTGGCTCAGTGCCCCTGCGTGGATATCTGTGGTGATGGGCAGGGTGCCTGCACGTAGAAAATGGTTGAAGCTCACTGAGGCAGAGGTGCTACGAGCAAAGGAGAGAAACTCTTCGTAGTCTAGGGGATAGAGAGTATAGACAGGTAGCGTGAGGGAGGGGAGTGGCTCTCTGCTGATGATAATGAGCTGGAAGCAGTGCGGTAGGTGATCCAAAAAGCCCTCATAGTAGTGGTCTAGCACGATGGTCTCTATCTCCTGCTCTTGGATAAAGTGCTCTAGTGTATCATTATCGATATCCTCTAGAGCAAAGATCGGGTCTTGGCAGTCGATATAGAGCCATATCTCCGAGGGGAACTCTCGTAGATAGGAGAGGATGAGAGAGGTCTTGCCTGTACCTCTAGCCCCAGTGAGTAGAAAGTTGCTATCCTCAGGGAGCTGTAGTTTCCTATCTCTATAGGTGTCGTTGCTAGGTGAGAGCTCATAAAAATAGTCGAGTAGCTGCATCTGTCTTTCCTCCTCAAAAGGAAATAAATTTCTATATGGTAGCCATTTTGCACTGTGAGTCAAGTAAGTTGTAGAAACATTTGGGTATAATCTGCGTTCCTAAATTTAGTTGGGGGTCGAAAAGCCCGTGCATATCGCACTATGCCAACGAGTTCTTTAAAGGGTAAAAATGGAAAAAATCAGATTGAAGCTTAAAGCTTATGATCACCGAGTGTTAGACCGCTCTGTTGCATCTATCGTAGATGCAGTTAGACGCACAGGTGCTGAAATCATTGGTCCTGTACCAATGCCAAGCAAGTTTAAACGATACACAGTATTGCGTTCACCACACGTGAACAAAGATAGCCGTGAGCAGTTTGAAATCAGAATTCACGCGAGAATGATCGACATCGTTTCCGCTACATCAGACACAATCGACTCATTGATGAAGCTCGACCTTGCGCCTGAAGTAGAGGTAGAGATCAGATCAATGGACAAGTAGGAGTAAGACATGGAATTTATCGTAGAAAAAATTGGTATGAGCAGAACTGTTGAAGTACCAAGTGTTCCTGTTACGCTTCTCAAGATCGTCGAGGCGAAAGTCTGTGAAGTCAGAGAGGACGGCAAAGCACTGGTAGCATACCATAGTAGCAAAAAGATCAACAAGAGTATTGAGGGTCAGCAAGCGAAGTTTGGTATCTCTAAAGAGTTTAACAAGTTTATGACAATTGAAGTTGCAGAGGGTACTGAGGCTGGTGATTTAAATGCCGCTCCATTGGCTGAGGCATCTGAAGTGAAATCATCATTCAATACCAAAGGTAGAGGTTTCCAAGGAGGCGTAAAGCGTCACGGATTCTCTGGTGGTCCTGCATCACATGGTCATAGATTTGGCAGAAGAGTTGGTTCCATCGGTAACGCCGAGTGGCCTGGTCGTGTACAGAAAGGCAAGAAAATGCCTGGACAGTACGGAAACACTAAAGTAACAGCGAAAAATGAGGTCATCTCATTTGATGCCGAAAACGGTATCTTGGTTCTCAAGGGCGCAGTCCCTGGTCATAGAGGAGCAAGAGGTATGGTAAGGATTGTGAAATGAGTAAAGCAACAGTAATCAAAATATCTGATCTCCCACAGGCGTTTTCAGAAGTACACCCACACAACCTATGGCTCTACTGCAAAGCATATGAAGCAAGCAACAGAGCAAACACAGCACAGACGAAAAACCGTTCTGCAGTCAGAGGCGGCGGCAAGAAGCCTTGGGCTCAGAAGGGTGGCGGACGTGCACGTGCTGGATCACTGAGATCTCCTATCTTTGTAGGTGGTGGTGTAGCGTTTGGTCCAAGTACGGACAGAAACTACTTTCAGAAAGTGAACAAAAAGCAGAAGCGTTTGGCTCTCATGCATGCAATTGCAGAGAAAGCAGCGAACGAGAAGCTTTTTGTGGTTGACAGTGTAATCGTAGAGTCTGGCAAAACAAAAGATGCAAAAGCACTGGTAGATGGTTTTAATCAGAGAGATGTATTGGTCGTCAAAGAGATGATCGATGACAAAACATTCCTCGCATTTAGAAACCTCCAGAATAGCTATCTAGTAGAAGATAGTGAGCTGAATGCTTATCTAGCAGCTGCGTATCACGCTATTGTGATCGAAAAGTCTGTATTTGAAAAATTGACAAAAGAGAGTTAAGATGGCAGATATTACAGATATTAAAGCAATACTATATACAGAGAAGAGCTTGGATCTTCAAGAAGAGGGCGTCATCGTTGTACAGACTACACCGAGAATGACCAAAAACGGACTCAAAGCCGTATTCAAAGAGTATTTTGACATCACTCCATTGAGAGTCAACTCTATGAGAGTACCAGGCAAAGTCAAGCGATTCAAGGGTATCGAAGGAAAAAGACCGAACAGTAAAAAGTTCTATGTCAAGCTTCCAGAAGATGCCAAGATCGAAAGTCTAGCGGTATAAGGGAGAGAAGATGGCAATTAAATCATATAAACCAACCAGTCCAGGTAGAAGATATATCACAAACCTAGACAGTGGCGACATCACTGCAAAGGCAAGCGTAAGAGCACTGCTCAAAAAACTTCCTGCACATGCGGGTAGAAATAGTAATGGTAGAATCACTTCTCGTCACAGAGAAGCAGGTGCGAAAAAGCTCTACAGAATCATCGATTTCAAGAGAAACAAATTTGGTATCGAAGGGACTGTTTCAACAGTCGAGTATGACCCATACAGAAACTGTAGAATCTGCCTCGTCAAATATGTAGACGGTGACAGAAGATACATCCTCAAGCCAAAAGGCCTCGAAGTCGGTGATAAGATCATGGCTGCTGAGAGTGGACTAGATATCAAGCCAGGTATGGCAATGAAGCTCAAGAACATTCCAGTGGGTACTTTGGTACACAACATCGAAATGAACCCTGGTCAGGGTGGTAAAATCGCTAGATCAGCTGGTGGTTATGCACAGATCATGGGTAGAGATGGCAAGTATGTTTCTCTCAGACTCCCAAGTGGAGAGATGAGATATATCCTTGGTGAGTGTTTGGCAACGGTTGGTACTGTTGGTAACGAAGATTACTCCAACATCGTTGGTGGTAAAGCGGGACGAAGCAGACACAGAGGTATCAGACCACAGACTAGAGGTTCTGCAATGAACCCAATCGATCACCCACACGGTGGTGGTGAAGGTAAGACAAACTCTGGTAGACATCCTGTATCTCCATGGGGTATGCCAACGAAAGGCTTCAAGACTCGTAAGAAAAAAGCGAGTGACAAGCTTATCATTTCAAGAAAAAAGAAATAAGGGTAAAGCATGGCTAGATCATTAAAAAAAGGTCCATTTATTGATGCACACCTTATGAAAAAAGTGCTCAAGGCGAAAGAAGAGGGCTCAACAAAGCCTATCAAAACATGGTCAAGACGCTCAGTGATTTTCCCTGAGATGATTGGCTTGACACTCAATGTTCACAATGGTAGAAAGTTTGTACCAGTATTTGTAACAGAGAACCATGTAGGTTATAAGCTTGGCGAATTTTCACCAACACGAACATTCAAAGGGCACAAAGGCTCAGTTCAGAAGAAGGTGGGATAATGAGTACTGCAACACTAAAATTTATCAGAGTTTCTCCTACAAAAGCGAGATTGATCGCTAGAGAAGTTCAGGGAAT
>CAZEIN010000308.1:0-3972 GCA_964512425.1 uncultured Sulfurovum sp. | reverse complement strand
ATTTGTATAATTTTTATTATATGAAGGGTACAAATGCACTCGGAAGAGTTTTATGGGCTCCTAACTGAAGAATATTCTCTTCTTTTGGTTACGACACCTGAAGATATTCAAGCGGTACGAAGAATAAGGGAGGAGGTGTATAGTTTGAAATATAATAGGTCTTTAGAGTATTTAGAATCCATAGGCCTTATCCGTGACGAAGATGATAATCAGGCTTTTATTTACCTATTAAAGGATAATAAAACAAAAAAATATGTAGGTACAGTAAGAGTGTTTTTTATTAATCAACATACCCCTTCACAAGTATTACCCATGCAACAAACTGTAAAAGATAAATATATTTTTACGTTGCTTCAGGGTCTACCTGTAATTGAAATTACTAGATCTGCATTAACTCCTACTATTCCAAGACATAAAATTTATTCTGAGTTGGCATTAAGAACAAGCTTAACATACGGATTAATGATAGCTACTAGAATTACATTGATGCTATATTACCCTCATTTGGTTTTTTCAATTATGGAACCAACCTTGCATCGTATTCTAAAAAGACAGAAAGTAAATTTTGAGCCTGTTTCAGATTCAGTAGATTCTTATGGTACTTCGAGAATTCCTTATGCTATAAAAACAAATAAACTTCTTATGGATACTGAAGAAAATATGGGAAGACTTACAACGTATTACCTCAAGCAGATGTGCCAGAATCCAGAAAAACTATGGGAATTTGTCGATAACAATCCTTATCTTGAGCGTTCAGATATTCAACTAGAAAGAATATGCAAACTTTTTAAAGAATATGGGGATGATGTAGATATCGCACTGCTTTTGGGAGAGGACAAAGTCTAAAAGAGCCCTTGATCCTCTCTTTGCTCTTCAAAGCTTTTAAATACAGCTTTGTCTAGTGAGTAGACAAATGCATAGTTATAGTGTACTGCGGTGAGTATCTCTCTCGCCTCCTCGACGGTCTCGAACCAGTAGGGACGTTCGACATTGTCTACTTTTGTTTTGGGTGGAGTGAGGACGACGCTCTTGACCCAGGTAGTTTGATATCTGACATAATCTCTCGCTTTAATGACATTGCTTAGATCATCGGTAAATATCAATACCTTATCACTGGCTCCTTGTGTAACGGTATGAAGGTTATTGTCGATGTAGAGAGGCATAAAGTGCCTAGTATACTGTATGCGATCAATACTATAAGGTAAATCATATTGATCGCAGAGATGGATGACACGCAACAGATACTCGAGATGAAAGGGTACAAGCTTGACATCCTGGTAAATATACTTACCGATCCGAAATGTACTCTTGAAGAGTGTATCGGAGACTGCATAGCCCTCAGTCTCTTTCGTCAGTTTGGTAGATTCGGGTTTGATCAGTCGCATTAGCTCTATATCTGTACTGACAAATAAATGCCCATCTCCATTCAGAATCTGTTCAAATGTTTTGTTCCAAGTATCTGAGAGGAAGGTCACATTTCCTTTGTGTGTCAATACCATTTTAAATAAGCTCATCTCATGCTTGTCTAGCAGATAAAAGTTTGCTTCTTTGGAGAGGAGGACATACCGCAGGAGCCTAAAAGCAGACTCCTTGATTGAGTTTACCCGAATCCAAGCGATTTCATCGTCAATGATCTCTACTGTGCCCTCGTAGATTATTGCATAGGCACCATTGGCTACTGCCGTAGGGATATCTTCATTATGTGTAGCAAAAAAGAGATCTCCCTGACCTACTTTAGAGGGGAATGCTGTCGCACTCTCAATCGCATGTACTTCAGGAGTATTACTAAGTATGCCTTCTGTGAGGTTGAGGATGTCTTCGATTTTCATTAGCTCACCGCCGTTCCAGATTTTTTAGGCTTCTCTGGCCTCATGAGTACGAGCCCATCCTCATCTTTGGCAGCGAGCACCATGCCTTCGCTGTTGATGCCCATGAGTTTGGCTGGTTTGAGGTTGGCAACCAGGCAGACCTGTGTATCGATGAGATCTGCTGGTGCGTACCACTCTTTGATGCCAGAGACTACTTGGCGGATATCACCGTGACCTAGGTCGACTTGGAGCAGGAGGAGTTTTTTGCTCTTTGGAACCTCCTCTGCTTGGATCACTGTGCCAATCTTGAGAGAGGTTTGGAAGAACTGGTCGATACCGATGAGTGCTACGCCATCCTCTTTTTTCTCTGTTTTTGATGCTGGTTTTTCTATCTTTTTCTCTTCGACTTTTTCTACCAGTACGGCTTCTTCGATACGAGGGAATAACGGTGGAATCTTCTCTATGATAAAGGTGCTGAGCTTCTGTTGTTCCTGAATGATTTGAATATAACTTTCAGGAGTGATCGCAAAGCCCAATGCCCCGGCGATAGCAGCAGTGGTTTTGGGCATGATGGGATGGAGCATGACAGCGACATTGGCGAGGATTGTGGCGATGAGTCCATTGAGTGCCATGGCTTCTTCTGCTCGTCCCTCTTTCATCAGTGTCCAAGGCTGATACTGGTCGATGGCTTTATTTGCTACGGCCAGTGGTCTCCAAAGCTCTTCGAGATAACGATGAATCTGCATCTCAAATAGCAGTGGCTCTAGTTTGTTGATAGAAGCATGTACGAGATCGAGCTCTGCTTGGTAGTATTGGCTTACCAAGTCGCTCTCCACACGCCCTTCAAAGTATTTGCCACTCATACCGATGAGGCGATTGAGTAGGTTGCCTAGATCATTACCCAGATCAGAATTGATACGGTCGATGAGGGCTCTTTGGCTAAAGTCACCATCTCCGCCAAAGGGTACTTCTCGCAGCATAAAGTAGCGGAAGTTCTCTAGCCCATAAGCATCTGCTACCTCTTTTGGGTTGACAACATTGCCTTTGGATTTGGACATCTTTTCACCATTTCTCGTCCACCAGCCATGTGCAGCGATATGCTTGGGAAGTGGCATGTCTAAACTCATGAGAAATGCTGGCCAGTAGATAGCGTGAAATCTGAGGATATCTTTGCCGATCAGGTGTACGCGGGCCGGCCACTGATCCATGCGTGCCTCATCTGTGCCGTATCCTAGAGCAGTGAGGTAGTTCATTAGGGCATCGAGCCAGACGTACATCACATGCTTGGGGTCATTGATCGCCTCTGGGAGATGCACACCCCAGTCAAAGCTGGTTCTGGTCACAGAGAGATCCTCTAGACCAGACTCTACAAAGCGTATGACTTCGTTACGTTTGCTTTTGGGGAGGATGCAGTCTGGGTTGTCGTGGTACCACGACAATAGCTTGTCTTGATAGTCAGAGAGTCGGAAAAAGTAGCTCTCCTCCTCTACGATAGAGGTAGACTTGCCACACTCAGGACAGAACTCATCATCAACCAGCTGTGTCTTGGGGAAGAAGGTCTCGCAGGAGATACAGTAGTGTCCTTTATAAACATCTTTGTAGATATCCCCCTTGTCGAACATCTTTTGAAAGGCAAACTGTACGCCTTGTTTGTGTTCATTATCTGTTGTACGGATAAATTTGTCATAGGAGATATCAAATTCATCCCACAATGCTCTAAATTTACCTGAGATTTCATCTGCATAGGCTTGTGTCCCTTTGCCTCTGGATTTGGCCGCCTCTTCAATTTTTTGACCATGTTCATCGGTACCTGTGAGGAAAAAGGTATCGTGACCAATCATACGAGAGTAGATAGCCAGTGCATCGGCTATGACAGTAGTGTATGCATGTCCTATGTGTGCAATATCGTTGACGTAATAGATAGGAGTAGTGATATAGGCTTTTTTGCAATGACTAGTACTTTGGGAGTGTGACATGAAGTTTCCTTAAACAAATGAGTTTACTTGGAGGGTTAATTGACCCACGAATATAAGTTTGAGTATTTTAGCCAAAAGTTACTGTGTCTCTGATTTGATGCACATCAAGTTTACTTATTGACTTTTTAATAGTATAATATCATTGAATGTTAGAATTAGGTTGGAGTGTTATAGAAAATGGGATATTA
>CAZEIN010000307.1:0-2243 GCA_964512425.1 uncultured Sulfurovum sp. | reverse complement strand
GTATAGAGAGTTTTTATTAAAATAGGCTTGATGGTTATCAATGTGCTTTATGCTTAGCTATGATACCATACCCATAAAAAAAGGTATACACTTATGATACAGAAATTTTTTATACTAGAAGGTGGATATTTAGCGATTGCCCTCTTTGTGTTGACCATTACTTTGTTTGTCTCAACTCGACCATTTATGCCCAAGGGAGCCTACAAAAAAGGTTTAGGTATCGTAGGGCTTATCCTCGCATTTTTTATTGGAGGACACTATATGCTCACTACAAATCGTATGGCAGAAGTAAGCCAAGCTTTTATGCAGGATAAGCCCATATTATGTGAGAGTCGTATGCTACGAAAAGTAGCACAATCTATCACTATACAAAAGTCAAAAGAATGGTCTATGGAGGAGGATCTTTTTGTTTCTCCTAATTATTCTAGATCCTTTCATAGTGCCCGCTGTATCGTTAAGTAGCGGGTTTTTTAGAATTCTCTTTTTATGTAATTTTTAGCTATTTTTCTGTTCCTTGACTTGTGTCAACCACATCCCCTCAATATACTGTCATAATACTCACATGCTTTGTAAATATCTGTATAGATGTTAGAGCAGAAAATATTCAAAGGAATGCTATGGAACATTTGATTGTGAGACCTGAAATAGCGTTAGATCAGTTTCTACCTATCTTTATCGTCTCTACACTCGTTCTCCTCTTTGGTGTGGGGTATGCAGCAATTATTACCCTCTCCAAAATGGGTTTTTTTTCCAAGAAATGGCATCTGATTGGATATTTGATGTGGGCATTGCAAGCATATAGTCTGTATGAGCTTTCAGTTCTAATCCAGAGTAACGGATTTACCAGTAAGGTATTGATGGTAACGATGGTGGCATACTTGTTTATCCCTCATCTCTATTTTTATTTAATAGAAGAGTCGGAAAAACGGTATGAGAATACGAAAAACTCAACACAACAATAAACAAGGAGGAAACATGGCTAAGGAAAATCTTTCAGTCTGGACCAGTATACCATTCTGGCGAAGATCTGCCGCATGGGTGACAGGGTTTGCAACGATACTACTTATCTGGCTAACATTTGACTCAATGGCTCAAATCAGCATGGGTACAGATGCTGATTTGAAAAATGGAATCACAAAGAGGGTTCCAGGACCGACGGTAATCAACTACCATATTGATTACAAGATGAGTGTAAAAAGAGGACATGAGGTGCCAGTGATTGGCAAAAAAGAGAAATTCTTTGGACGTGACGACTGGTCACAAGAAGAGGCACAAGCACTCTTGCACTTAGGAAAGCTTACGTCTCAGGCGAAAAACTGTATGAACTGTCATACACTTTTGGGAAATGGCGCATACTATGCACCAGATCTTACAAAAGCATGGTTGGATCCAAATTGGGATGCATTGGCATTTTTTGGGAAACCAACCAAGGAAGAGGGTATAGCACACTTCTTGCAACATCCATCTGAGAATGGTGTACATACGCGAAGAATGCCTAACCTGAATATTACACCTGAAGAGGCAAAAGGTCTGGTAGCATTCCTAAAGCACATGAGTAGTATCGATACCAACGGTTTCCCTAGAAACTTCTCTAAAACGGTAGAACAATTCAAAGCAGGAGGAACCAATGCTCACTAGTATCAAAACAAATCACTTGACCAATGATGGTCAAAAATTAGGAATGATGTACTTTAGAGTAGCTATCATTCTCTTTGGTGCTCAACTTTTGATGGGTCTAATTGCCGCAATTCAGTTTTTATATCCAGCATTTTTGTTTGAGATTTTTGACTTCTCTGTTGCCAGAATGGTGCATATCAATGCACTGGTTGTATGGATGCTCTATGCTATGATTGGTGCAACATACTATATGCTTACAGATGAAACTGAACACGAGGGTGTTGCAATGGGACTTGGAAAGCTTGGCTTTTGGGTACTTACACTTGCAGTAACAATTGTTGTTCTCGTCTATATCTTTGTCCAAATCGGGCCTGGTACAGAGAGTACTATTTGGTTGATTAACGAAGGACGTGAGTATATCGAAGCACCTAGATGGGCTGATATCGGTATTGTTGTTGTTGTTCTTATTTTCTATGCCAATATATTCTTTACCTTCTTAAAAGGTAAGAAAACAGGCATCATGACAGTTATGGTTGCCAACCTTCTCGCTCTTGCTGGTCTCTATCTTGCAGGTATGGTATTTACTGACAATATCTCAATGGACCAATTCTGGTGGTGGTGGGTAA
>CAZEIN010000306.1:0-3478 GCA_964512425.1 uncultured Sulfurovum sp. | reverse complement strand
CACACCCGTAGGGGTAGGCCTCGTGCCTACCCATAAACCAACATATAAATTCGGCTATGTCGAACGCTCTGAAACATCTAACACAGAGGAGAACCATGCATCCAAGAGTACTTTATCAGACTGTGATATCTGCTCGTTTGGAATACATGTGGTACTACATGTTACGCACCCTACCTATCTGGCTCAAAGCATCTCTCATAGCACTGCTCATACTCCTCATCTCTATCATCCACCATATCTACGCCTATGTCACCCCTCCATCTCTGCTCTATATCCCTGATAACAACAGCTCTCTGACAGAGGCACTCAATGACCAAGGCATCAGTTTCAACCTGCTGGATTATAGATTACTCAAACGCTATCATCGTCCAGCTGAGGGCTGGGTACGTTTCGATACCCAGGTCAAACTCTCACGTGAAGAGCTGCTCCAAGCCCTCCTAGACAAACCCAGAGAACGCACCAGACGCCTCGTGATGTATAGTGGAGACAGTATCCAGGATTTTGCTACCAGAGCAGGGGCTCAGACCAATCTCTTGGCCGCAAAAATTATTCAAGCCTACCGAGACTACTCTCCCTATGAGGAGGGCGGTATACTCGCTGGATTCTACCAGATACCCTACCGCACCACACCCACTGCTATCGCTTACTATATGACCCATCGGTCCGATGAAAGGTTTCAGACACTCTCACGGCAGTATACTGGTGACTATGATACAGAGACATGGAGGCATATCCTCACCATCGCCTCTATCATCCAAAAAGAGACACAAAACAGCCCAGAGATGCCTCTAGTCTCCTCTGTCATCCACAACCGCCTAGCCAAAGAGATGAAACTCCAACTCGATGCAACCCTCAACTATGGTACATACTCCCATACTCCCATCACCCCAGAGCGTATCAAGCAGGACAAAAGCCACTACAACACCTACCTACACCTCGGACTTCCACCACACCCTATAGGCTCCGTCTCGACAACTGCCCTCATCGCAGCACTCAATCCAGCCAAAAGTGACTATCTCTACTTTATGCTCGCAGACCATGGCACACACAATTTCGCCTCTACCTACAAAGAGCACCTTGCCCATATCAGATGGTACAAGAGACAGAAATTGAGCAAATAACTCTAGGGCTTTAAGATCACTTTTATCATTTTTATCGCCGCATTACATGCTTTTTCTGAACGTATTTGTATCAATGCTGGAGTAAAAACTTTTCTACTCGCAGCATCATGCATCATTAAAAATATCTTTAACTGTTGACGTACACAGATGAGTGCTTTTTTAAAAACTGGGTCTGAAACAAAGGTGGATGCTTCAAGCAACGCCAGTGACGAGGCATAAATTTTCACGCCTTTTTGCCAATGTGCTTCAATGGTCTGGTCATCTAAATCCCACATCCACATGGCATAGTGTGCAGAGAGACGACGTGAAGATGCATCAATCTCTATGGCTGCATTGAGCTCTTTAATTGCTTTAAATTTTGTTTTTGATAATAGGTGCTCTTTCATAGCCTCCATTGCTTTGATTACCTTACGAATATGCCCATGTATATAAATAGCCTCCTTTTTCATCCTATCTGAGGCTAGTCTAGTATCCAACAATGAGGTTTCCAATGCTTTTTTAACAGGTGTCCATCCATTATGACTGATTAATATCTGTTGCTTAATCTCTTTATCGTGAAAAGACTTCTCTATTTGTGTGATCACATCCTCATAGAGCGTGATAGATGTTTTCATTTGCTCTTTTGGCAATCTAAAAGATACACCTGTACCAATCATTGCATAGATCTCTAGCATATGACGCATCTCTGACATTTCATGTCCTAGTGCCTGAACTGCCTCCAGTGATGTTTTGATGACTAGGGCTTGTACTGTCAAAGGAAAGAGAAGAACACACATGAGTACTATACGAATAACTTTTTTCATAGTATAATCCTTATTTATCAATTACTATATTATTTATGATTATATCCGAAAGAAGTCAAGCAATATATAGCAGATTTTGACAAAATAAATGTTTTTTCATCATTCAAGACAAACAAGCTTTTGGATACAATACACAAAATTATTTTTAAAGTATCATCATGCAAAACAGACTCTACATCCCTACCCCTTCTCCTTTTGATCCAGATGAGCATGGACACTTTGGCAAATTTGGCGGACGCTTTGTGCCTGAGACTCTCATGCCAGCCCTCGAACAACTCAGACTAGACTATGAGGCTATACGCTTTGACGAGGATTTCTGGGCGGAGGTGGACTACTACTACAAACACTATGTCGGCAGACCCTCCGCACTCTACTACGCTGCCAATATCTCCGAAGAGATCGGAGCCAAAGTCTATCTCAAACGCGAAGACCTCAACCACACAGGTGCACACAAGATCAACCACTGTGTCGCCCAAGCTGTATTGGCAAAAAGGCTAGGCAAGAAAAAGATCATCGCCGAGACAGGGGCAGGACAGCATGGTGTCGCCACTGCCACTGTCGCAGCACTCTTTGGTCTAGAGTGTGAGGTATTTATGGGAGCCAAAGATGTCGCCCGCCAAGAGCTCAATGTCTTTCGCATGAAGCTCTTGGGAGCCAAAGTCCATGCCGTACAAAGCGGAAGCAAGACCCTCAAGGATGCCATGAACGATGCCATCCGCCACTGGGTCACCCATGCTAGAGACACCTACTACCTCATCGGCACCGTCGCTGGTCCTCACCCCTACCCCATGATGGTACGTGATATCCAGAGCATCATCGGCTGGGAAGCCAAAGCACAGCTAGCAGAGGTTGAGGGGTGCCTACCAGACAAAGTCATCGCCTGTATCGGTGGAGGCTCCAATGCACTAGGCATTTTTAACCACTTCCTCCAAGATGCGTCCGTAGAGTGCATCGGTATCGAAGCAGGCGGTCTAGGGCTAGACTCCAAACATGGCTGCTCATTGGCAAAAGGCAGCCCAGGCGTCCTACATGGACAGCTCAGCTACCTCCTCCAAGACGAGGACGGACAGATCCAAGAAGCCCACTCTATCAGTGCCGGTCTAGACTACCCCGGCATCGGTCCAGAACACGCATTCCTCAAGGAGAACGACAAGGTCACCTACGACCACATCACCGACGATGAAGCCATGCAGGCATTCGTATGGCTCAGCCAACGCGAGGGTATCATCCCCGCCTTTGAAAGCTCCCACGCCATCGCCTATCTCAAGAAGATGAAGCCCGAAGAGATCAAAGACAAAGTGATACTGGTCAACCTATCAGGCCGAGGAGACAAGGATATGATGCAAGCCAAAGATATCTTGGGGAAGGAGTTTGCGTAGATGGTGTTGAAACCGTAGATTGAGACCTCTTTTCTTCCATCCGCCCTCCGTGTAGGTGTGACCATATCACACGCTCTTTCTCGTTCCATATCTCCTGATATGGAATGCCTACCCCAAGCCCAATCAACCAATAAGCCCAAAATCACTACAATAACACATGGGAAGAAGCCGTTAT
>CAZEIN010000305.1:0-2559 GCA_964512425.1 uncultured Sulfurovum sp. | reverse complement strand
CACATCCAAAGATACCCCGAAACCCCAATGCCGCCATCTGCTGACCTACTTTCCTAGTCAGAGAAAGCACTTTCTCCTGTATAGCAGGAGAGAGTGCTGAGGGATAGATCGATCCCTCAAACTTCGTACCATTGATCTTTTGATCTGCAGTTCCAGCGATATAGATATCATCTTCGTTGATCACAACACCTAGTGAAGTGGGATCACTGACATGTGGGATGAACTCTGTGAGTAGAAATGTCTCATCTCTGTCTTCTGCAAACTTCTCCTCGATCTGCTCAATTTGGCGTACGATCATACTGTTGGCTCCAGCTGCGCTTCTCTCTAGGGAGACAAAGACGGCATTTCCTCCAGCATCTAGCATCTCTCTGGCTCTTTGTTTGAGCTCCTCTATGCCTCGACATACACGATACCCTGCCATAGGCACATGAGGGGAAAAGATATTGTACAGTGCTATTTTGTTACTCAAGGTTGAAACAATCTGGCTTTGGGGACCAATCAATTCAACACCTGCTTTTTGATCGAGTGTCAAACAAGCATTGCTCTCAAACATATACAAGAATAGCTCTTCTTGATTGGATAATACTTGCTCTATCAATTCATCTATATAACCACTCTGTGATATCTCTTGCATAAAACTATCAGCACTCTGTCTCTTGTTCTCTCTCTGCGTGCTTCTGTTGAGGATAATGACATTTTCATAATTATACTGACTCAATACATCAGGAGCGATACAGATCACCGCCACATCCTCACGCTTTATGTTCTTGATCTTTGCAACAGCATCTCCAAAGAAAGAACCGATGCCATGGCCTTTGAGCTCACTAATATAGAGCACATAATATTTGCTTTCATCAAATATAAAATTTGTAAATCGTATCTCTTTCACTACTTCTCCTTGAACCCTTGCAGTGCAATTTTCATACCCGTTTCGGTATAGTGACTCCTGATAGTCTCCTCTATCAATACCCTCTCTTTTGACCTGAGTGCGTCTGCTATTTTTTGATGCCTATCCACGATGTCTTTTACTGTATAGAGTTTTGACCAATTCCAGAAAAAGAGTATATGAGACTTGACATTGACCCTCTCTAGAGCCTCTATCAAAATAGTATTAGCTGAATACTTCAGATAGTATTTATGAAACGTATCTCCCACATCTACACATCCTTTTAGAGAAATTTTAGCTGATACCTCCATCTCTCGTACAATCTCATCCAATCTATCATACTCATCCTCTGTGGCTCTGAGTATAAAGTCTAATGCCAAATACCCCTCAATGAGACCCTTGGTGTAGTAGGTATCTAAAACCTCCTTTTGGGTTATCTCTTTGAGAAAGATACCTCTACGTTCATGTTTCACCAGTATGCCCAGACCAACCAACTCCATGAGTGCTTCTCTCACAGGTGCCCGACTGACATTGAGGATTTCTGAGAGTTCAGACTCTTTAATATGCTCATTTGGGCTATAGCGGTTACTCATAATCTCTTTGTAAATATACTGAATAATGCTATTTTTCAGTGATTTCTCACCGAAATCTATTTGCTCTTTCATTGATGGGCTCTTTTTTCTTATTTGTCGATTGTCGACAATCGACATGACGAAATATATCCTAACTTATCTTAATAGAATATAAATTTTTACCTATTTGTAAACAGATGGAGAAAAATCATAAATTAAAGCATATCCCGTCTCATTGATTCCATACTATTATCACACCATATTACGGAGTATATAAAGGTCGATAATAAGCCTCATGAAATTTTAGTGGAAGTATCAGATTTTTATCTGTCAATAGTTATATCTAGTTTAAAATTTTAGTTATAATCTCTGCTGTTGGCTCAGCAAACAGGTATCCTTGGAAATAATCAATACCAAGCTCTTGCATGCTTCAAATATCTCTGGACTACTCACATGCTCTGCTACGGTTTTAATATGGAACTCTTGGGCATAGGAAACGATACTTTCTATCATTTTATAGCTTTTTTGATCCTCTAACATATTTTGGACCAGTTCCCCATCTATCTTGATATAGTCAGGATTGAGGTTTACGACTCTCCTAGAGTTAGAGTAGCCACTACCAAAATCATCAATAGCAAACCTCACGCCGTAGGATTTAAATTCAGCAATAAACTCTTGGAGCACTAACTGGTTCTCCACAAAACTACTCTCTAGTATCTCAAACACCACTCTACTGGCTATATCATATTGGACAATCATGCTCTTGAGAAAATCACGAGCACTCTTTGTTTCTATATCCTCAGAAGACAGATTGACACTAAAAGAGCTTGACTTGACATTGCTAAAGTATATAAAAGTTTTCTCTATCATTTTTTGAGAGATAGGTAGGTATTGTTTCGTTTTAGATGCAACCCCCAGGAACATCGGTGCTACATATACTATCTCTTCATTATAACCATTGATAAGTGTTGCAACTATAAAGATAGAACTCTCAATCTCTTTGTCTCTATCTACATTCCAAAGTACTGCTGGGTCAAGCCCTGCTTTTAAAAGCTCATTTGGTTTTACAGTTTGAATGTTATGTTTTTCTATTACTATAGT
>CAZEIN010000304.1:0-4156 GCA_964512425.1 uncultured Sulfurovum sp. | reverse complement strand
TTACTCTCATACGTACTACTGGAGAATTGCACACTCTCTATATTGAGGGGTGCGCCATAGCCAGATGAAGGAAGCAAAATTGCTGAGCCGCTAGCCAGTGATAGTTTGATAAAGTCTCTTCGTTTCATATTAATGTACCTCTCTTTGTCTATAGGTCAGGTCTAGTCGCGAGATATAGTCTAGAACAATTATGGCTATATTGCCTTTGCGCTCTTCTCTCTCTCCATGTTGTATATCTAAATCATCATAGGTGACAAACATATTGAATTCATAACGGAAAAGCTGTTTGCCATCTCGTGATTCAATCATGTGTTCTTTGAACAGTTTCTGTTCTGAAGCCGTTGCTTTGCGTGCAACGGTGGATTCAAAGAGATAATCCACAAAACCCTTGAGACTCTCTGTATCACTATTACTGTTATAAGTAAATTTATCAAAACTGATAAAGTCTGCTTGCCATCCATCATAATTCCAGCTATCTGGATCGTCCTGCTCTGGATTGGCCTGCTGAAGCAGAATATTTTCTCGTATATTTTTATGATAGTGTGCAAAAGAGAGCGTATCTAGTGGTACTCTTTCTAGTTTTCCAAGCTTGTACTTCATCGTTGCTTGATGCATATCTTCGAGCGCTTCTTTGAGATAATAAAAGGTGCTTCTGCGATTTCTAAAATGGATTTTTTTAGTTAGTGAGAAGAATGTCTCTTCAACACTTTGTGCTCTGTTGTTATTGAGTAGATATTCTTCAGAGAAGAGAATTTGCAAGAGAATATCCTGCCAGGTCTCTGGTTTACTTGAGACGATACTGCTGACAATAGACGCCTTTTGTGTGCTACTCTTTTCAGGGAAAAAGAAGTCTACCAATCGGCTAGTGACTCCTGATGTAAATGCATTTGACTTGGCAAGTTCTCTATAGAAATCATCACCATTATAGACGGTGGTACCAAACAAGCTCAGTGGTGTGGTATTGCGATTTAAGCCCACCTCAAGTGTATCACTATCAGTGTTGAGTTTCCAGTTTTGTAGTGCCTTCCCTGCCAAAGGCACATGCGTGTCATCCGCATCCAACAGATAGATTTCTAGCATCTCCCGTCCATTGTCTTCTGGACTTCTAAAGCGTCTCCAATTATCCTCACTCATCATATGCACATAGGTGATAAAACGCATGCCGCTTTCATTTTCCAGCATGGTGACCAGCCGATTGTATACTCTAGAGATATTGGGGGTGTGGGTTGATGAGAGCTCATAGGCTGGAGAGAACATAATGGTCTGTGTGAGGATATAGGCGATCCAATTTTGTAAAAAATATTTGTCTAAATCCTGCATCGCATAAAATCGAGTGAGAATGGTAATGGCTTGTGGCTCATAACTGGGGCTTTGAAACTGACGAAACACTGTGTCATCTAAGATATGGTTTTCCAGCCACTCTTTATCTGTGCTGTCAATATCGAGCCCGCTTCGGAGAGTACTTAAAAAGCTATCACTTTTGATTTTCTCTTTTAATATTTTGAGAGGATATCCAAAAAAGAGTGAATTGAGAAGTTTATTGGCTATCTGTAGTTGCTTGTCACTATCAAGCGTATTAAACTCACTATCCGTTAACTGATTCAGTTTGTATGCAGAAGATGGCATATTTTTATAATAAAAAACCAATCCTTTATATTCTGTTCTTGAAAATTCATCATCTACTGACACTGAAGTATTTCCATCGGGATTGCTAGCTGTCGTAGCACCTCCTCCACCACCACAACCAATCAATACCAGAGGTATGATGATTGTCACAAATCCCTTAATCAAGGTTTTGTATTTGTTCATTAGTGTATCCTTTTGTGAGATAAGAAAAAAATAAAGAAAGGGAGAGGACAAATAGTGCGTTACTCTTGTATATGAATCATATAAGAGATTCATTATCGGCAACCTGGCAATCTTCGTGAGACCCATAGCTTTCTGTCCTTACCTCGCGATAAGTTTAGCATTATCATTTGTAGTATAAGTGCATATCAATAAAACAATTGCTTTGTTGATATACGGCTCGTATTCATTCTAGCATGATGAAGATTAAATCACTATTAATCTGGATATTTTTTCTCCCAGACCCCTCTCCACAGTAACACCTTGCCCCGTAGTTGCAAAAAAGTGCTAATTTCTTGAGGATTTAAAGTCTAGTTAAGCTATAATCGACACTGTTTGAGGGGTAACCCCAACTATATCAAAAGGAGAAATGATGAGAAGAATTGCAAAAGCAGCAGTTGTTGTCGGTGCAGTAGCACTCTTGGTGAGCCCATTGGCAGCCAAAAAAGTAAAGTGGAAATTGGCGGAAACCTGGCCATCTACGTTGACGCCATTGGCATCTCCGCCACTCAAAGTGGCAGAATACGTAAAAGAGATGAGTGATGGTAAGTTTGTTATCAAAGTAGAAGGCAAGGAGAAGCATAAGGCTCCTCTAGGTATTCTTGATATGGTCAAAGGTGGTCAATATCAAATGGGACATAGTGGTTCATATTATTGGAAAGGTAAAGACATCAATACCGTATGGTTTACGACAGTTCCTTTTGGTATGACACCCTCTGAGCAGTATGCATGGTTCTACTATGGCAATGGTATGAAATATATGAAAGAGGTCTATGATAAGTTTGGTGTAATGAACTTCCCAGGGGGTAACACTGGTAACCAGATGGGTGGTTGGTTTAGAAAAGAGATCAAGGAAACAGCAGATCTTAAGGGTCTCAAAATGAGAATTCCAGGACTTGCGGGTGAAGTACTTGCAAAGCTTGGTGTAAACGTTACCAATATCCCAGCAGGTGAGCTCTATACTTCACTAGACCGTGGTACTATCGATGCGCTTGAGTGGGTTGGACCTGGTATGGATATCAAAATGGGCTTCCACAAAGTAGCGCCATACTACTATACTGGTTGGCATGAGCCTGCATCTGAGATGCAGTTTATGGTGAACAAGAAGGCCTTTGATAAGCTACCAAAAAATTTCCAAGCTATTCTGGTTACTGCAATGAAGGCAGCAGCATTTGATATGTATGTAGAGAACTTTGCTGCTTCTGTAGATGCGTGGGATAAAATGAAAAAAGATTTCCCAAATATTAAAGTCAAAACATTCCCAAAAGCAGTTGTAGCCGATATGGAAAAGGCAGCAACCGAAGTATATGAGGGATATGCAGCAAAAAATGCAAAATTTAAAGAGATTTATGAGGACTACAAAGGCTATATGAAAAAAGCCAGAGCATGGTCACAAATGATGCAGGGTGGATACCTCAATCTCGAAAAATAATAAAGGTGCCTTCGGGCCCTTTATCTCAATTGGTGTAGTGGTATATTTGTTGGAAATAAACCAATATTCTACTATACCAAAATATATAATATAGTTTTTCCAAAAGGATTGTTTTGTTACTTGCAGTAGAAAAAGTGATGGATAAGATTATCAATTTTGTAGGGTACTTGACAGGTATTTTGCTGATTTTGATGATTATAAATGTGGCGTATGATGTGGTGATGCGGTATGCATTTCATAATAGCTCTATAGGGATGCAAGAGGTAGAATGGCATCTATTTGCCGTTATTATTCTTTTTGGTACAGGGTATGCACTTCGGCATAATGCCCATGTGCGGGTAGATTTTCTCTATGATAGATTTCATTTCAAGACCAAAGCAATGATTAATATTATAGGAACATTACTTTTTTTAATTCCCTTGGCATTATTGATTACGTATGGTTCTTATGATTTTGTAATGGATGCATACACTACTGGTGAAATCAGTGAAGACCCAGGCGGCTTGACGCACCGTTGGATAATCAAAGGGATGATTCCCTTGGCATTTATCTTTCTGATCTTTTGTGCAATTAATTATATCATTAGTAATATCAATATCTACCGTGGACTAGAGAAATTCCCAGAAGCAGAAGGAGAGATCATATGATAGGCCTCATTATGTTTGGAGCAGCCTTGTTGTTGCTCGTTGTTGGGTATCCTGTGGCATTCACTTTTGGTGCAGTCTCTATCTTCTTTGGTGCGCTCTCTGCCTGGTTTGAGATCGTGCCTGATGGCGGTACTGTACTAGAGTTTTATGAAGAGTTTCTCTCTATGTTTACTATGATGCCCTTTCGTATCTATGCGATTATGACCAACAAGATTTTGATGGCAGTCCCACT
>CAZEIN010000303.1:0-7774 GCA_964512425.1 uncultured Sulfurovum sp. | reverse complement strand
AAAAAATTGATATCGTCGAGATTTTGGGGTGTGATAACTGCGATACCTATATTATGGTAATCCTCCACAGTAGGTATTTTGCTAGTATCCTGTGAGTAGTTAGCAATGGTGGCTAGAGATTTTTGTGCATCTGAAGTCTCTATAGCGCCTCCTCCGCAAGCGGTGAAGAGCACAAGCATAACCATGAAAAAGGTTGATTTGAAAAAATAAGCATAACGGAACATTTGCTATATCTCCATATTTGGATTATTAGGTAGATTATAGCATCATTCTCTACTTGGGATTTTGATTTGGGATTACTTGAGCTTCAAATAATGTGCTATCTCCGATGCATTTAAAATTTTGATTGTATTGGTTGAGCCTGGTACACCTGCGGGATACCCAATGGTGGTGATATAGAGTCCTTGCTTATCTAGCTTACCTACTTTATCTAGTTCAACAAGCATCGCTTGAATCATTTTAGAGGGTGGCAGTACAGGTATTTTAGCGATAGGCATGACACCCCAAAGTGCTGAGAGCTGATTGAGTAGCTTGCGTTTATGTGCAAAAGCATAGACTTTGGTAGCGGGTCTAAACCGAGAGATTTTGACAGTACTCCAGCCTGAACTGGTCAAGGAGAGTATTCCCGTGGCTCCTAGTTTATCTGCAATATTGACCACTGAACGTTCAATGATGTCATTTTTGTCATAGGATTTCCATATCTCTTTGCGTCTAAAAGGATAAATTTTTTCTGTTTCTCGAATAATATTATGCATAGTCTCAACCACATGTATGGGGTCATCTCCAATCGCACTCTCCTCTGAAAGCATCACAATATCGGTACCGTCTAGTACGGCATTGGCAACATCTGAGACCTCTGCGCGTGTAGCGTTCTGGCTTTTAGTCATACTGAGTAGCATCTGTGTGGCTGTGATAATAGGTTTGGCAGATTCATTGGCTTTACGTATGAGCATTTTCTGCAGTGTAGGAACTTCATAGAATGGTACTTCTATACCCAAATCACCACGAGCTACCATGAGTCCATCAGAAGCTTTCAGGATGGCATCAATATGCTCGATAGCATCAAATTTTTCTATTTTGGCAATAATTTTCCCCTCATACTCACCTAATAACTTTCTAACCCTTTTGATATCGTTGGCATTTTGCACAAACGAGATAGCAAAAATGTCTACTTTGTGCTTAATACCCCATGCGATATCATCTCTATCTTTTTGTGTGAGGATATCGATACCAATCTCTGTATTGGGGAAATTTACCCCTTTTTTGGAGCTAAGTATGCCATGATTTTCTACCACGACCTCTACACTCTCTCCAATAGCAATAACCTTGGCTCGAATCGTGCCATCATAGAGATAGATGTACTCATCTACCTTGATACGCTCTAGTATCTTGGGATAATTGATACTCACCGTATAGGCATGTTCGCTTTCCTGATACCCGACAATCTCCTTGCTGACAAAAGTCAGCCTATCTCCTTTTTTGAGTTCAAAGGGTCTCTCGATCTCCCCTATCCTCACTTTGGGTCCTGAAATATCCTGCAGTATCCCTACGGTTTTATGTAGTCTCTTTGAGGTAGCCCGTATGATACTAAGTATCTCCAAGTGTGCATCATGACTCCCATGAGAGAAATTCAAACGAAAGAGATTTGCCCCTGCCTGCATCAGTTTCTCTATCATTTCTGGTGTATTACTAGCTGGTCCGATTGTTACGAGTATCTTGGTTCTTTTTTTCATCATTGGTCATTATAACATAATAATGTTTGATTTCTATGGTATTCATGGTATAATAAGATAATTTGAATCTTAGGAGAAACATTTGTTTAGCAAAAACGGTATCCCACTCTACTATCAGCTCAAAGAGTATCTCCTCGAAGAGATTAACGAGAAGTATCAAGCAGGTGACATGCTCCCCTCAGAAGGAGAAATCGAACAGCACTATGGTGTCAGTCGCATCACTGTAAGAAAAGCAATCGAAGAACTCTCTCGGGAGGGTATTGTAGTAAAAAAACAGGGTAAAGGCACTTTTGTATTGGAGCAAAAAATCCTCTATGATGCCAATGTTATCGGATCACTTACCCAGCGGCTAGAAGAGCAAAACCACCAACTCAAAACACAGTCTATCGAATACATTACTATCACCCATGCCCATCATGTCAAAGCACTCTTGCAGTGTGACACTCTACTTTGCATCAAACGACTTCGTTTGCTAAATGGCGTACCCTTTGCTCTCATGCTCAACTATATCGATCCAGCCAGAGTGCCTCATCTACAAGAGCAGTTCAGCAAAGGATCACTCTATACCCATTATAAAAAACAATATGGCATTACATTTTATCACGCAGAAGAGACCGTTGAAGCAAAAGCAGCCACAAAAGAACAAGCAAAAAAACTGGAAATCACAAAAAACACCCCACTACTCTGCCTGCAAAGACTCTCCTATAATAAAAAAAATGCCCCTATAGAGTATTCAGACATCGTTATCAAATCGGATATGTACAAACACAAGATCATGTTAAGCCGTAAATAGTTTTACAGACTTTTTACGGAACCTTTATCCCAAATCCAATAATCGCTTCATATTGCAAAACATTATGATGTTATTATCTTCCTTTAAACATTATGATGTTATTATCATCTCTAGAAAACCCATACAATGGAGAATACTATGAAAAACAATCAAAAAGTCCTACTTGTAGACACACAAAGTTCCTATTATCGTGTTGATCGTTTCAAGATTGGTGAGTACTTTGGCCCAGTAGATTTAGGCATGCACCTGAGTGACACACACAATAGCCTCAATATAGGTACTGGTCTGCTTGCCGGCTCTATTTTCCCAGGTTCTAATAGGCTGATATTTACAGGAAACTCTCCTGCATGGGATGGGTTCTATATCTCCTCTATGGGTGGAGCTGGGTTGATATTTAATAACCTAGGTATCAATATGCTCTCCCTCGTTGGAAAAGCCCCCACCCCCTCTATCCTCTATCTCAATCGTAACGCTACAGGGGATATACAAGTAGGGATCCATCCTGTCGACATAGAGCATATATGGAAAGAGGGTCGTGGCGGCATCTACGCACTGATGCAATATGCACTTGATCGCTTTGGGGATCGCTATAGCAGTGATCCTAGAGTACTAGCCACCGGGCCTTCTGCACTGCATACAGACTTTGGCTCTGTCGCCTCAGTACCTATCAAAAAAGGAGAACTCACCTACGTGGATACATGGGCAGGACGGGGTGGGTTTGGCAGCAAAATGCTCCAAGAGCATGGTATTGCTGCGATTATTTATGGGGGTTCATTTACCGATGATGATTTCCGTGACCGCAAAGTGGCAGATGAGTGGTTCAAAGAGAAGTATGATATGAAACTCCATGCCAAAGACCTCGAAGCCACCACCAAATATAAATTTGATCCCAAACTCCAAACAGGCGGCACACTGGGCGTAAACTTTACCACCCTCAAGGGCAGTATGTTCTCTTTTAACTACCGCAGTATCTACATGAGTGAGGAGCAGCGTGTTAAAATCCATGAAGAGTTTATTCTCAATCATTACCTCAAGCAGTTCAACGAGGAGACCACCAAAGACAAAAAAGCCCACAAAAACTGTGGAGAGCCTTGTGTGACAGTCTGCAAGAAAATGCATGGTAAATTCAAAAAAGATTATGAGCCCTATCAGACTATGGGGCCTCTTTGTGGTATTTTTGATCAGAGAGCTGCTGAGAATCTCAATCACCATGCTGACATGTTGGGCTTTGATGCGATCTCTATCGGAGGAACCCTCTCATGGATGATGGAGTGTCTCGTAGAGGGCTGGGTAAGCCCAGCAGAGTTTGGCGTGAGTGACATTCCTCATTTCGATCCACTCAATTTTGATGTTGTAAGCTCTTCCATGCATAATATGCGTATCGGCATGGGATTATTGGATGCAATCATCCACTCCAAGGGTATCGTTGATCTCAGTAATGGTACCCGCAAGTTTGCCAAATATCTAGCAAAGAAAAAGAATCCCAAGATACTCGATGCTTTCGTCTACACTGCTTATTCTGGCAAGGGATGGATGGTGCCCAACCAATATTGGACACCTGGTGTACTCTCCCCTATGGCAATCATGGGCAAGTACTATATGCATTATGGCTCAAACTTTCTTCCCCCTGAGGATGTAGGTGCAACAGGAGGCAGTAGGCTTGTCGGTGAGCTTGTGATGGACAACATTGGCACTTGTCGCTTCCATAGAGGTTGGGCAGAGGAGATGATGCCAGAGATTATGGAGTCTCTTTTTGGACTCAAACAGCAATATCTAGCCAATATCGAAACTATCTCTAATCGCATCAACAACCGCAATGGTTCTGTCTATTGGGAATCAGAAAGAAACCAAGACATCATACGAACCTTTCTAGAGCGTAAAAATTCTGTCGAAGAGAACAACGATCCAAAGCTACTAGAATGGCTAGAGAGATTTGAACAGGATAGCTCCGAGGCAGCATTGGATTTTTGGTACGACATGCATAAGGGTATACGTAAATCACTCAAGGACTTTTAGGAGGTGGTATCCCTACGGGTGCGTGATACGCACCACACCATTCCCTTGACGCACTCTACAGAAAATCTGTAAATACGCTTCTCACACCATACGAAAACAGGCGTCTCTTTTCCTCTGCACTGTTGACGGTATACACATTTACAATCACTCCCGCATCCGTAAGTTCTCTGATGACCCCCTCAGTTGCAATTTTCAAATCACAATGATAACAGACCGTACCGAGTTCTCTCAAATAGTTTACCAAATTTTCAGGATGCTCTTTTTCCTGAAGTGCTGCCCTACTTATATGAGGTGCCAACTCTTTGGCTTGGGCAATATAGTGATGGTTGAATGATGAGAGCAGGATATCCTCCTCCATCTCCAGTGATTGGATGATAGAGAGTACTTGAGAAACAGCTATCGTGTCAAACGCTGTGCCTCGCATATCTTTGATTTCCACATTGACAGGCATGGCATGTTGCTTACAAAATCTTAGTGCCTCTTCGAGTGTAGGGATACGCTGTATAGGTAGTGCCTCTAGCTCTGTGCTATTGACCTGCCCAGTAGCAATCATACCAAAAGGATCACGTGCAATAAACCATGAAGAAAAATCTAGTTGCAGGAGTTCCTCATAGCGATACTCTACTATAGTGTAAGGAGGTGAAAAGCCTGCTACCTCTGCAACATTACTCGTACGCTCTAGCGTATCATCATGGATGATGATAGGCACACCATCAGAGGAGAACCCCACATCCAACTCTATAAAATCACACCTACCTATGGCTGCCTCAAAGGCTGCCATAGTATTTTCTGCTCGCACGGCACGAAATCCTCGATGAGCCGCGATGAGAGAGTCATGCTCAAAACGCTCAAAAAACCCCATAAAGCCTACCTCTCTCCATCTTCATAGTATCTTTTTTCATCAAAGTATTCATGGTGGTGTACGCGCACAACATTATTTCTCAGTACCTCCATGATGGCATAGGTAGGCTTCTCTTTGTTGGTGAGGTATTCTAGCTTGGATTTTGGCTGATAGGAGACTTGAAATGTTGTACTCCTGGTTGAGTGGAGTCCTACAGTACCTCTATTGACAGACATGATACGGTGCAAATGACCAAAGGCAATATGCTTCACATTGTCATACTTGTCTAAAAGCTTCCAAAAAGCTTTTGCAGAACGAAAATTTGCTAAATTATCCATCTCATAGAGTCCAGAATCAACAGGATGATGATGCATAAAAAGACATATAGGTTTCTCTTTATATTTTTCCAACATGCTCTCTAGCCACATCATACGCTTACTGCATAGTTTGCCATAGCGTTTTCCATCAACCAGTGTATCTAAAAAGAGGAAAACTTTACCGTGCGATTGCTTCACATACTGCACAAAACCATCACTGTTCATATACTCTGGGAAAACCTGTGCGAAAAAGTCTCTATTGTCATGATTACCCACTATTGGATATACAGGTGTTTTTGCTTTTTTGATAATCTTTTTGAGCAGAGTATATGCCTCTTTGCTCGCCTTATCAGCCAAATCACCAGTGATAGCAATAAAGGCTGCATCATCATGAAAGCTATTGATACTTTTAATCGCTCTAGATAAACGATGGGCTGGGTTTGTGCCATACACATTGGCTCTATCGACACCCAAAAGATGGGTGTCCGTTATCTGTACTATTTTCACTTCTCTAGTGCTTCTTTCTATTCATAAAGAGATTAATCGTTGCCACTATCGTAATAAATAGTACAATGAGAAATGATACAGCATTCAGTACAGGTGTAGAACTAAATTTGATTCGTGAATATAAATCAACCGGCAGCGTAGGATCAGAACCTACGAGGAAAATCGTAGTATTGAAGTTTGAGAAACTCATCAAAAATGCCACTACAAATGCCCCCAAAATAGCTGGTCTCAGGAAAGGAATCGTAACATACCAAATAGACTGCAATCTCGTTGCTTTGAGGCTCAGTGCAGCCTCCTCCAGTGTAGGATCAAACTTTTTAAGTCTAGCACTCACAAGTAGCATCACGTAAGTCGCCCCAAAAGAGAATTGACCAAATACAACCAGCCAGAAGCCTGGACTAAAGAATTCAGCATCAATACCGAATTTTGTCTCCAAAACACCTCCTACATAGGTGGAGCTAAGCAGGATTGAAATACCCAAAATCACACCAGGGATAACCAAGGGAGCAATAGCGAAGAAGTACAGCAGACCTTTAAATCTAAATTTTTCTTGCTCAAATAGTAGTGCGGCTATTGTACCAATGACTGTTGAGATAATAGCCATCGCAAAAGCAGTTACGATACTGATCCAGATACTCTGCATGAGATTCTCATCGGCAAAAAGTCCTATGCGATCATTGGTATTGGCAAAGAACCAATCCAACGTAAAACCCTTCCATGGTAATGCAATAAAATTAGAATCATTGAAAGCCAGTACCACAACTGCTACCAATGGTATCAACAAAAATATAAAGAACAGAACCGTATAGATTCTATATCCTACCTTATACAAAGGGGTATTAGGAAGTGATCGTATCATAATTATTGCCCTACCTTATCAAGTTTTTGTCCAGAGAGCTTCAGTGCCATCCAAATCACCGCCGAAGAGAGCATCAACAACAAGAATCCAAATGCAGCACCCGTATTCCAATTAAATGTCATGAGGAACTGATTGTATATCTGCTCAGTAAACCAAAGCGAACTTTTACCACCCAAAATATTAGGAGCGACATAGTCACCAATAACCAGCATAAAGACAATAATAGCACCATTGGTGATACCTGGCATTGCGTGAGGTATGATGATGCTTTTGAAAATAGAGAATTTTGATGCGCCCAAATCACTCGCAGCCTCTATCAATGAGTCATCCAAGCTCTCCAGTGTGGTCATCACAGGAATAATCATAAACAGCATCGACATATAGAGCAGTCCTATCGACATACTGATATTGGTATAGAGAAGCTGAAGTGGTTTATCTATCAGTCCAATCCATAGCAAAAATTCATTGATTGCGCCATGATCTCCTAGCACAATCACCCAACCATAAATCGTAACCAACTCACCAATCCAAAGTGGAATCAGGAGTAGTAGCGTGAGGAAACTGGCATACTTTCGCGAAACAACTTTCGTCAGATAAAACGCGATAGGAAAGGTAACTACAAACGCCAATAATGTAATACCAATCGCATAAGCAGCAGTATTGACAAAGGTCAACCAGTAGATTTTGTCTCGAAAGAATGAGGCATAG
>CAZEIN010000302.1:0-1980 GCA_964512425.1 uncultured Sulfurovum sp. | reverse complement strand
CCGTGGTCAAGATCACGCCAGAGAGCACCCGAGCCAAGTTCAAGTTTGGGCAACATCTAGATGCGCAACGCTTTGCGATGATCGTAGAGCACCTAGAGCAGCGAGGTACGGCGAAGGATATGGAGACCGTGAAGTTGATGTTACAGATGAGAAATAGTCAGGAGCGATAGTGCTTATATGTAAATTGTAATTTACATATAAGACAGGATATGTTAATATATATTTACACTAATCTTGGGCATGGAGCTATATAATGGATTTTCAATATCTTTTCAATGAACAAAATCAACTCTTGAAGCACATACCGTTAGAGAAAAAACGATATCTCTATGATGAGATAGATTGGGGATTGCGGTCTATTGCTATTCTGGGGCAGAGGGGTTTGGGAAAAACAACCATGATGCTACAGTATATCAAAGAGCATTATGCCCAGAGTGACAAGGCACTCTACATCTCTCTGGACAATCCCTATTTTCAGTCCATTTCTCTGGTGGAGTTTGCACAGCAGTTTCATGCGTATGGGGGTGAGGTGCTTTTGGTTGATGAGGTACACAAGTATATAGATTGGGCGAGGCATATCAAAAGCATCTATGATACACTCTCTTTGCGGGTTGTTGTCTCTGGCTCCTCTATTTTGCAGATCAACAAGCAGAATGTGGATCTATCGCGCAGGATGGTTGTGTATCATCTAGAGAATCTGTCGCTGAGAGAGTATATCTTCCTCAAAGCAGATATTGAGATAGCACCATATACACTAGAGGAGATATTGACAGATCATTTTGCGATTGCCAGTGCGATTGGAGGGCAGCTAAAACCGCTTAAATGTTTCAAGGAGTATTTGGCGTATGGCTGCTATCCTTTTGTGCTGGAAGACCAGACAACCTACCATCAACGCATCATCCAGATAATCAATCTGATTTTGGAATCAGACCTACCTCATATCAACAAAATAGAGATGCAGCAGATTATCAAGCTCAAAAAACTACTCTACCTTTTGGCGGTCAATGTTCCTTTTGTTCCCAATATCACTGATCTCGCCAAGGCAACCAATATTTCACGACCCAAGCTTTATGAGTATTTGAATTATCTGGAAGAGGCAAAAATCATCAACAGCATACGAACGCCCGAAAAAGGCTATAGTATCATGAGTAAACCCGAAAAACTCTTCATGCAAAATACCAATATATCCTACGCACTAACCAAAAAAGTGGACAGAGGAAGTGCCAGAGAGGCTTTTTTTGTCAACCAGATCAAAAACTATTATGCCTCTCAAAATAGATTTATCAATGAAGATATCTTCGTAGCAAAGCAGGGTGATTTTCTGGTAGATGGCCGCTATACTTTTGAGATAGGAGGCAAAAACAAAAGCTTCAAACAGATCAAGGATATGCAAGACTCTTTTGTGGTAGCCGATGAGATAGAGATAGGGTTTGGCAACAAGATACCCCTTTGGTTGTTTGGGTTTTTATACTAGATGAAAACAACACTCAAGATACTGGCGATGCTGGTCTGGTATATCGGATTTATCGCTCTGGCTCTCAAATCCTATGCACTCTTTGCGGAGGCATACACGATTGACAACAGTGTTGACAAGCTTGTTGGCTTATTGATGCTGGGATTGGGCTTCTCCCTGCTCAAGACCCGATACATCTTTGCCCCAGCGTGCCGCAAAAACCTAGTCCGCATAGAGGCTCTGACGCATCCACGAATCTGGCAGTTCTATCGTGCAGGGTTCTTCCTCTTTTTGGCAGGTATGATCTCGCTGGGGGCATGGCTCTCCCGTATGGCGGCAGGGGACTATGCTTTTCTGGTCACTGTGGGAGTGGTGGATATGGCTCTCTCGTTGGCGTTGTTCTTTTCTGGGATTGTATTTTTGAGGAGAACATAAAAATATGACAATTTAACATATTTTTACCATTGACATATTTTATTGACTATAATCCCAAATCCCGAAATAGAATTCTTTGAATATGTGCTATG
>CAZEIN010000301.1:0-1532 GCA_964512425.1 uncultured Sulfurovum sp. | reverse complement strand
CAAATTCTATATATTTTGCAGATGCTTGCGAGGATGTTCTTTGGGGTATATTATTGAATTTGGATTTGGTATAATAGTACTGTTATCCTCCAAATATTTTTGATTGATAATTGTATAGAGTACGGGGAGATAAAGTAGGTTGAGTATAGTGCCCCATGCTAGACCAAATGCAAGGGCTACTGCCATAGGCTGGAAGATTGCTGCTTGTCCTGTGGGAAAAAACACTAGTGAAGCCAGTCCCACGATAGTGGTGATGGAGGTGAGGATGATGGGGCGGAAACGTTTGGCGGCGTAGTGGTATATCTCTTCCATGTTGGTGGCACGCTTGAGGTTCATGACCATGATGATACCGTCATTGACCACGACTCCTGAGAGTCCTAGCATACCGATGATGGAGGGCATAGAGAGGTTGAGTCCTAGAGCAAAATGCCCCGCCAACACACCCAAAAAGGCAAAAGGAATCACCGACATCATCATCAGTGTCTCCCTAAAGGAGTTAAACAGATAGAGGATCGATAGCATAATCAGAACCAGAGCTACTATGCTAGCAGTCATCATATCCCGCTTGAGGTCTTGATTCTTCTCTGCTTCACCCTTGAGCTTGATGGTGATGCCATCCTTTCTGCTCTGCTGGAGTGTGGGCGCGATTTTGTCAAGTACCTCAGTGGCGGTAATCTGTTTTTTGTTGACACTGGCATAGACATAGTAGTTGGTTACGGCATTGTCTTTGATAATCTTTTCAAAAGACTTGATGGTATTAAAATCTACAACATCTTTTAGTGATACAGCATCACCATTGGCCAAAGTAATCTGTAGAGATCTGAGCTCCGAGAGAGAGTTTTTTTGGCTACTGCGTACCTCTATATCTATCAGCCCATCACTGTCAAATGAGCTACTTACTTTGCGTTCGAGATAGAGACTAGAGAGCAGGGCACCGATGGTGCGCTCTGTGATGCCTAGTGATTCACCATAGCGATTGATCTTGAGCTTGATTTCATCGATACCATAGGTCATGCTGTCACTGACGGAAACTATCCCAGGGATTGCTTGGAGGGCTGTTTTTATCTGGGCAGTATGCTGGATGATTTTATCTCTGTCTTCACCGATGAGCCCTATCTGTAGATCTGATTTTACGGGGCCTACCTTTTTTTCTACGATGGCTAGATCGGTGAGGCTGAATCGTTGTTTGTAGTTTTTCTCTTTGAGAAATGCTCTGAGCTTTTTGGAGATCTCTTGTGAGCTTTGGGATCTGATACGCCCTTTGCTATCGTAGTAAAAGCTGAGATTAGGGGTGATGTATTTATCTACAAAATTTTGAGGCTTGAGTTTTTCTAGTTCTAGGGTGATGAGCCCCACATAGGGATACTCTTCGCTATTGGATGCGCTGTTGACTCTCCATCCAGCGACAAAGCCTACATGCTTGATGGAGAATGCTTCTCTCTGCTCATAGAGATCTTTTTCGATGGTTTTGAGGTAAGCAAAGGTCTGCTCTATGTCTGTATTGACATTGGCTTTAAATGTGATATCAATCG
>CAZEIN010000300.1:0-2280 GCA_964512425.1 uncultured Sulfurovum sp. | reverse complement strand
GAAGATATCATGTTCTCTACCAAGGTGGTCATCACCAACAAAGAGGAGTTTATCGATTTTGTCAAGCGGTTGATTGCTGCAGATTACCAAGAGATTGCTCTCAAATATCTAGACTCTATCTCTGGTCACTTTGGTGCGACCCAAGAGATCTATACCCTCTACCATCTCATCGACAAAGAATAACCATGAAACTCCCTTTTGACTATCAGGGCTTTAGTAGCCTAACAGATGATACTAGTATGCTGGACAGAGAAACACTCTTCCTCAAAACAGCCCAAAACCAAAAGTATTTTGATGCGATGGAGACAAGATCTGCTTTCATCACACCTCTCGAGCTGATTTCCTTGTGGCAGCTGGAGAGCATGCACGTGGTAGGCGTGACAGGAACCAATGGCAAAACTACGGTGACGGCAGCTATTTACTCGTTGATGCTAGATTTGGGCAGCAGACCAGCCCTACAGGGCACAAGAGGTTTGTTTGCCAAAGAGCAGCGACTAGAAGAGAAGTCTATGACGACTCCTTCCATCTTGGAGACGCTGTACAATATGAAGCAGACAGCAGATTTGGGCTGTGCGTACTTTATCATGGAGGTGAGTTCTCATGCGATTGACCAACAGCGTATTGAGGGGATTGATTTTGCTCTCAAAGTACATACCAATGTTACCCAGGACCATCTGGACTATCATGGTACCGTAGAGGAGTATAGGCGTATCAAAAGCCTCTTTTTTGCAGATGAGACACCCAAGCTAATGAACAAAGATGATATCAAAAACATCACCTTCAATCCTAAAAAGGCACTTACCTATGGTGTAGATGAGCCTGCGACCTTCAAGGTGCAGGCATTTGCGATGCAGCATGGATTGACTGTAGGGCTCAAATACCTCGAGCAGCAGGAGATCTTCCACTCTCCGATGGTAGGGGTGTTTAACCTCTTTAATCTCATGGCAGCGGTGGGCTCGGTCGTGATGCTCACAGACAAGCCTCTCTCCGAGGTATGCGAAGTGGTAGGGCACTTTGGCGGTGTGGCTGGACGCATGGAGGTGGTGAGTCGCGATCCATTGGTGATCGTAGATTTTGCCCATACAGAGGATGGGATGTATCAGGTCCTGAATGCAATGAAAGACCGTGATATCGTCGTGGTTTTTGGTGCAGGCGGAGACAGAGACAGAGACAAGCGTCCCCTCATGGGTGCAGTAGCAGGCAGGTTTGCTAAAAAAATCTATGTCACCAGCGATAACCCACGCTCGGAAGTCCCAGAGATGATTCTAGAAGATATTCTCTTGGGACTCAGCGGCAAAGAGCATGTCACGGCTACACCAGACAGGCGACTTGCGATAGAGATGGCATTAGAGGGTCTGGAGGAAAATGAGGTGCTACTTATCCTCGGCAAAGGTGATGAGACCTATCAGGAGATTAAGGGAGTCAAGCACCCCTTTGATGACAGAGACGTGGTACGAGAGATACTCTCGGCATCCTAATAGGTCTTTGGCTCCATCATACCCATATCAAATTTTTCGCCTGTCTCCTGCGTATGCTTGTAGAGCTTGTTGGCATGGAGAATCTGATAGGCTACCCACCCAAAAGAGAGTATCGTGCTGATACCAGCCAGTAGTATGGCTTGTGGCAAGAGTAGTGAGAGTAGGAATAGCCCTATCGTGGTGATATGGATGATGTAGTGCTTTTTGGCAGTTTTGGGGTGGATGACCTCGTGCATCATGGGTGCAGTGAAGTAGCCCTGTGCATTGAGATGGAACCATGTCAGAAATGGCACAATTTTGTAGAACATAGCAAAGAGCACACTGAGTACAAATGAGACAAAAAGCATGGTTGCTATCGATATCAGCATCTGGTTTGGGCTAAAGAGTACTATCAGAAGTAGAAGCATACTGAGAATCAAGCTCCCCATACCTGTACGCCAAAACCACATCGTCGCATCTGCCAGAGGACGTTTGCGTTGGGAGAGGCGTAGGAGGGTATACCCAGCATAGAGTATCAACCAGAGATAGAGCAGTGCCTGAGCGTAGAAAATAGCACCGCTTTGCATGAAACCCAACAGAGAGATGAGGGCTAGTAGTAGTACGATAGCTATGGGCAACATACGGCTCAATAATATAGGGTAGGCAGGGGTCACATAGAACATCTCAACCGTCTGAAAAGAGATAGAGACAATCAGTAGTGCCAACCAGCCAAAGAGCCCAAAGGCGTAGTGCATCTGTTTGATTTGCAGAAAGTATATTCCCTCCAATAGCCCTGCATAGGTCAATGTCATATAGAGTGCCA
>CAZEIN010000299.1:0-2000 GCA_964512425.1 uncultured Sulfurovum sp. | reverse complement strand
TCATCACTCTGGGCTGTACCTAGTACTGGGTTCATGTCCATAAGCACATCTACTCTATCAAGAGCTTCATCATAGTCTGTCTCATTATATATAAGTTTTATACTCATCATATCTCCTCTGCATTTATCTTGTCATACTGGGCATGTGTACCGATAAATTTTACTCGTACTATTTTACGCAAATAATCAATATGTACTATCAGCCTGTAATCATTGCCCTTGATATTAAAAACTACCCGATTATCTTTTAAAAATGAAGCCGAACTATACACTTTTTTGATGTCGCTAGGTGTTGTCCATTCCGCCTTCCTCGTATCTGAATGCCAAACCTCTAAAGGTATTTTAGCTTGAGCATGCTCTTCATAAAATTTAATAAGAGTGCGTTTACTAATTACATTCATAGAATAAGTATAATCATAATTCCCTTAAAAGGAACTTTAAGTATTGTGCGGGGAAATACTTAGTCTCTCCTGAAAAACCCGATAGAGACTATTCCGTTTTCAACTCCACCAGCTCTGCCAGTAGCTCACCTGCCTCATCCTCATCCATCTCATCTGCTTCGATCTCTACGAGGATGTCTCGGCACTCTTGGTGCATCTCCTGCATCTCTTCGAGCTCTTCGCGATCTGCGAGGGAGATGGTTTTTTCTTTTTCTACCATCTGAAAGGTCTCATCAATCGCTGCTTCGAGGTCTTGAATAATCTCGTTTTCGAGTAGGTTTTTGAGTTGTTCGATTTTGGTCATAGATATTGCCTTGTGTATAGTATGAAGAAATTGTAGCGTAAAGTAAGAGAAAAAGAGATAATGGTCGGAGTGACAGGACTTGAACCTGCGACCTCTACCACCCCAAGGTAGCACGCTAGCCAGACTGCGCCACACCCCGACAAATAAGAAACCCGAGAGGCTACGGGCTTTTGGAGATGTATTCTATCTAAAAAAAGCTGTAAAAGCTATGTGTATATCAACCTGATATTTATTTAGACAGAACAAGCACTGACTCCAGGAGGTGTCGTAGGCTGTACCGCTGAATTATCTGCCCCACCCTCAGCATTGACCTTTTCGATAAATGCCCAGAGTTGTGATGCC
Source organism: uncultured Sulfurovum sp. (assembly GCA_964512425.1). Lineage (GTDB taxonomy): Bacteria > Campylobacterota > Campylobacteria > Campylobacterales > Sulfurovaceae > JAAXPZ01. The sequence goes on along the minus strand of CAZEIN010000299.1, from coordinate 915 downwards.
GCTTCTTGGTAACGCTTGGCAGTCTCAGAGTCTGTCTTGAAATAAGAGACTGGCTGACCTGTGTCACCTCCGATACGTACTGCTGGCTCGATAGGGATACGTGCGAGCAAATCCGTATTGAACTCTTTTGCTACTGCTGCTGATGTGCCCATACCAAAGATATCGGACTCCGTATCACAGCTAGGGCAGATAAATCCACTCATATTCTCAATCACACCCGCTGTTGGGATATGAAGCTTCTCAAACATATCCAGTGATCTACGGCTATCATCTAGAGAGACCTCCTGAGGTGTAGTCACTGTGATACCTGCGGTCACTGGAATAGACTGTGCCAAAGTCAACTGTGCATCACCTGTTCCTGGAGGCATGTCAATCACAAGTACATCCAAATCTGACCAGAGGACATCACGCAAGAGCTGCTCAATTGCCTTCATGATCATCGCTCCTCTCCAAAGCAATGACTGTCCTGCTTCCATCAGTGAGCCCATACTCATCACTTCGACACCATAGGCTTTCATAGGCTGCACTTTATTACCCATAATTTCTGGGTTTTGTCCATCTAGCCCCATCATGCGTGGGATATTGGGTCCATAGATATCGGCATCGAGTAGTCCTACTTTTTTACCTTGCATTGCCAATGAGACAGCAATATTTACAGAGGTTGTAGATTTGCCTACACCCCCTTTACCAGAGCTTACCATGACGAAATTTTTAATCTGTGGAGCAATATTTTTACCACTCGTGCTGTTACTTTGCTCTTTGGGAGCTTTGGGGGCATTGACCTGTACCTGCACATCTACAAGCCCAAGCTTTTTGAGCTCTACGGTTACATCTGCCACAATCTGCTGTTTAACTTCATCTGCAGAAGAAGTGATATCTACAGAGACCATTGCTTTATCTCCTGCTACCTCTACA
>CAZEIN010000298.1:0-1795 GCA_964512425.1 uncultured Sulfurovum sp. | reverse complement strand
TTAGGTGAGAACAAAGAGGGAGTCTATCCTGAAAATGGAAACAGTAATGGATCTGGAACCAGAAATGGTCATGGCAGAGGAGGGAGATAATTCCTCCTCAAATTCAAAATAGATCAATTGATACACAGTTGATACTACCCTGATATACTTCCTTATCAAACAAACGATAAGGAAGCAAAATGAAAACCCATACTATACTATTCACCTCTCTACTCGCTCTTAGCTCACTCAGCACTGCCAATGAGATCAATGCCACACAGCTTTTCGAAACCAACTGTGCAGCCTGTCATATCACGGACCTCTCTAAAATGTCTAATAAAAGTGTCTTTATCGCACCACCAGCAGATGAGATTATGACCCATGCCAAGCAGGAGTTTGGTACAGATAAAGCCAAAGCCGTGAAATTTATGGCAGAGTATATCATGGCTCCAGATCCCATGAAGTCCTTTTGTGCCTCTATCGAGACCTTTGGTGTGATGCCCGCACAAAAGGGAATCATCACAAACAAAGAAGCAGAAGCCATCGTTGCTATGATGTATGATACCTACCCACGAAAAGCATTTACAGAGATGGAAGCCAAAGAGGGAGGCGGACATAGCAGTATGACTTTTGCAAAACTCGATAGAAACCAAGACAACAGTATCACCGCCAAAGAGTTCCAACTCTTTAGAGCAGAGAAAAACCATATAGATCCTGATAAATTTGTCAATACGTACTATTTTGACCGTGTTGATCTCAACCATGATGGCAAAATGGATGAAAAAGAGTTTGATATCATGAAAGCGGACAAAAGAGCCAAAAAGCAACGCTCTTTATCCTAAGAGACTGTGAAAGAACTTTCTTTTCTCAACTTTTGGAGCTTGGACTTCAGTCCAAGAGTCCCATTAAAAGGGATATCATTTACGGGACTAAAGTCCCTGCTCCTAAAAGACGGTGGTCCTTTCTCAGTCTCCCAAATGATGCAATGTTTATTCTGTGGCTATTTCGTCTCAAACCTTGGTAGGTCTGTTGCATTGCTCTCTCTGACTTCATCTACACTACAGCAGTTGAGCAGGGATTTATCGGGGTGCTCTATGAAATCGTAGCCTCTGTAGACCGTATAGAAACCATAGGCGATGACAACAATCGCAGCGAGGTTCATCATTGCTTTGCGTAGGTTATTTTTGCTAAATATCCCTGCAAAAAAACCAAACGCAAAAAGCGAAGGTACCGTACTCAGACCAAAGATAAACATCACCACCCCACCCCACAGTGGACTCCCTGTACTCGCTGCTGTCACCGCAAAGAAATAGACCAGCCCACAAGGAAGCAATCCATTGAGCAGACCCAAGATATAAAAGCTGTTGAGTGATTTGGATCGTAGCACAGAGCGAAAGACATTTTGGTACCAACCGCTACGGGAAAAAGAGTGCTCCAGCAGGGTCAAAAATTTGAGCCTGCCTACGATAGAGAGACCTGCCAAAATCATAAACACCCCAGCGATAATCGTCAGCGTCGCAATGGCAACATTGCTAAAAGAGACCACCCCACCGATCGCACCAAATACAGCCCCCATAGTCGTATAGGTGGTAATGCGTCCGAGTGAATAGACCAGATGGGCAACAGCCTGGGTAAATCTAGGCTGGGCACCGTCTATTTTGGTACTGGTATAGGCGATGACGATGCCACCACACATACCGATACAGTGCCCGATAGAGCCCAAAAAGGCAATCGTAATGATAGAAAATATATCAACGGTATCCAACTATATCCCTAGTAGTTTCTTGCGGATCTTGGGATCGGTGAGATTCTCTCC
>CAZEIN010000297.1:0-8139 GCA_964512425.1 uncultured Sulfurovum sp. | reverse complement strand
CCCCAAACAGGAGTATGTACAAGTACCTTAGTTGCTTCATTTGAGTGTTCAAAGTATGTGGTTACAATGATGTTTATGTTACTTGACACAGCACATAGTGCATCGTAACAAGGTTTGATAAGGCTTAGTACTTTTGGCTCTGCACCTTTAACAAAAAGTGGTTCATCTATCTGTACTGTAATTGTACTGTCAAGTGTAGCTATCTCTTCTAAGAGAGCCTCATAGATAGGCAATATCTTCCCAAAGAGCTCATAGGTATCTCCTCTGTCTATTCTCTTTGACAGTCCTAAGAAAGTGATAGGTCCTATGAGGTTTATTTTAGTCGTGATACCTAGTGCTTTTGCCTCTTTGTATTCATTAAGAATTTTAGTGGCATTAAGTGCATAGTTATCTTCAAGGGAAAGCTCTGGTACGATGTAGTGGTAGTTTGTGTTAAACCACTTTGTCATCTCCATAGCTACAGCATCTTTGTTACCACGTCCCATAGAGAAGTAAAGCTCCTCTGCTTCCAGACCTTTAAAACGCTTAGGGATAGCCCCTAACATAACAGCGGTATCTAGTACGTTATCATAGTATGAAAAGTCATTAGATGCGATGAAGTCTATGCCTGCATCTTTTTGGTAGTTCCAGTGTCTTGCTTTAAGTACAAGTGCAATATCTTCTACTTCTAAAAAAGTAGATTTACCTGACCAATAGTTCTCTAACGCTTTTTTTAATTCTCTTTGTTCCCCAATACGTGGGAATCCTACAATATAATTTTTTCGAGGAAAAATTTCTTCGAAACCGCTATTCGCTTTTTTTGACATATGTCATCCTTTAAAATGTAGCAAATGAATACTGTAGGGTGTTGTGCCCTTACAACACCATGATTGGTGCAGTACAATATTACATTTGTAATAAATATGATTTATAGAGTGGTGTTAATAGTTATTTATTTTGAAAGGATAAGTTGTGGAGGATGTACACCCGTACGTCTAAATGCATAAAACGTAGTGTAGTAAGGACATCTAGGAATGTAATGGTTTAAAAGCAGTGTTAGTTTTGTTTTGAGTTTAAAGTAACAGTTGCAGTGACATGCTTTGATAACAACCAAAGGAGAATCAGTGATAGCGTTAAGCGGTTGCATAAGCAGTACTGGCATTTGTTCTCCTTTGGTTATATTTGATGAGATTATATCAGAGATCTCTTTTAATCTTTCTAATCTAGCCCAAAGAAGGGCTCAAGCCTAGGTTTGCTTATTCGCCTCTTCCAGCTTATCTGATATCTGTTTGAGTAGTAGGGGATAGTCCATCTTGTCAAAAAAGAGCTCGACCATTTTGGGCTCAGCTGAATTCATCTCTTCGATTTGCTCAAAGAATGCATCGAAATCTTTTATCGTAAGAGTCTTTTGAATCCCCAGCGAGCGTGCCAAATCCTGATACTTCCACATATAGATATCATTATAGGATTGGGTAGGACCATGGATGGCACGCTCGATGGTATAGCCATCATTATTGATGAGATAGATAGTGACATCGAGGTTGTATTTGGCGATGAGGCTGGTCTCTTGGGCGGTAAGTTGAAATGAACCATCTCCGATAAATAGCAATACCCTACGCTCTGGTGAAGCAATTGCTGAGCCAATCGCAGCAGGTAGTGTATATCCGATAGATGCCCAGAGGATTTGTGAGACAAAATCGATCTCTGGAGGGAGGTTTTGATGTAGGAGCCCAAAAAGCGAAGAGCCTGCCTCTGCAACAACGATATCCCCCTCTCGTATGAGATGTTTGGCTACCAGTGGCCAAAATGCTTCATGGTTGAGAGGCTTGCCTGCGAGTTGCGCCAATGGGAGGCATACCGTGCGGGGACACTCAAAGGATAGTGCATGGGCAGGGTCAGACTCCATATGCTTAATGAGGTACTCTAGCAGCATCTCGATACTGATATCGGCATAGAGGGATTTACCAATTTTGATACCCTCTGGTTTGATAGCGATGACCTGATCGTAGTTGATGCCGTTTTCTGTAAATCCGCCTGAGTTTAGGTCTGTATCGACCGTACCTACAGAGATGATACAGTCTGAGCTCTGTACCAATTCGATAATTCCTTTTGTACTATAGTCAGCGGCATAGATTCCTAGATAGTTTGGCTCTGCGATATTGGTTTCATTGATGGTAGATTTACCCATGAGAGTGGTGACAAACTTGGATTGGGTTTTTTGCAGTAGATAAGTCATCTGCTCACGCCATCCAAATCGTGCGGTATTAATACCCAGCACAAAGATAGGGCGTTTTGCCTGTGCAAATCGCCCTATAATCATCTCCCCTAACTCTGCAACCAGATAACTATCCTTGTGCTGATGATGAAAAGTGATAGAGGAGATATCGGCATCAATCTGCATATCTACCATATCAGTAGGCAAGCCGATATAGCAGGGTTTTTTGGTTGTCAGCATATGTGATATGACCCGCTGTAGTTCTGTAGTATAGTTGTGTGGTGTGAGTATGGTGGTGGCTCCAGAGATCGGTGTAAAGGCATCCAAAAAGTTATTTTTTTTGTAGTTTCCTAGGGTATGGTGTACGGGTACATCATTGTCTAGTAGGCTACTGTTGGGATAGCCTACAATATGCAGAACAGGTACATTGTGTGCATAAGCACCCGCAATCCCATTGGCAGCACTGAGTTCTCCTACACCATGTGTCGTGACCAGAACCCCTATACCATTCTCTCTGGCATAGCCATCTGCTGCATACGCAGCATTGAGTTCGTTACAGTTGCCTATCCAGCCAATTTCTGGATCCTCCACGATATAGTCCAATAACCTTAGATTATAATCTCCAGGTACCCCAAATATATGCTTGGTTCCCAACTGCTTGGTGATTGTCAGAATAAAATCTCCTAATGTCATGACATATACTCCTTTTTATCAGTATCTAATACTAAATCTATCTTAACAAATGAAAAATAAAAGGAATATTAAACGGTAAATTAAATTTATTGAAAGCGTTAGTCAGTAGAATTGATGAGTGCCAGCTTCTCTGCTCTGCTCATTCGCTTTTTGATCGTATACTCTCGCTTGGAAGCACTGCTCCTATCCTCAAATGACTCATGATAGACCAGCGTGACGGGTCTGCGGGCTCGGGTATATTTGGCTCCTTTGTCAGAGTAGTTATGCTCCTCTATGCGTCTCTCTAAATCCGTAGCGATACCTGTATAGAGGGTCTCATCAGCACACTGGACGATATAGACATAGTACATCGCCTAGAGAAAGATCTCATCGAGAATGATGTTGATATACTCATTGGCTTTGAAGCGTACGAGATCATCTGGAGTTTCACCTGTGCCCATGTAGTAGATGGGCATTTGGAGTTCATCTGCGATAGTTAGCACCGCACCCCCTTTGGCTGTACCATCGAGTTTGGTGATGATGATACCATCGATCCCGATAATCTCATCAAATGCTTTGGCTTGGTTGATAGCGGAGCTACCTTGTGTACCATCGAGGATGAGGAGTTTACGATGTGGTGATGCTTTGAGAGCTTTGTCTGCGATTCTGACCATCTTTTTGAGCTCTTCGGAGAGATTGGACTGGGTATGGAGTCTGCCAGCGGTATCGATGATGACATTCTGTATCCCTTTGGCTTGTGCAGACTGGATAGTGTCATAGACCACAGCCGAGGGATCATGTCCTTGCTGGGTAGAGACGATAGGGATCTCTAGCTTGTTTGCCCAGCGTGTCAGCTGTTCGATTGCAGCCGCACGAAAGGTATCACCAGCGCCTAGCATCACAGTGCGTCGCTCATTTTGGTAGTGCTTGGCCAGCTTGGCGATGGTGGTGGTTTTGCCTGCACCATTGACCCCTACAATCATCTCAACAAAGGGTGCATAGCTACCTGGCTCTACCCACTCAGCACGGTATTGAAACACAGAGATCAGAGAGTTGAATGCCTGTATCCTAGTGATACTGTCACCCAAACCTTCTAGCAATCTCTCTATGAGATCATAGTTGACATCAGACTCTAGCAGGATATCCTCAAACTCCTCTTTGGAAATCTTTGCTTTTCTTTGGGGGTGTATCTCATGGATTGCATCACTGGTTTTACCAAATGCTTTTTTCAAAAATCCAAACATTGCCATATTATTTTCTCCTCAATTGTTCTATATCTGCCTTGATCATCTCTATGGGGGTGGCGCCAATATAATGCGTAGTATACTTACCATTCTTAAACAGGAGCGTTAAGGGGATAGGATAGTCCTCTCCTAGTTTGACAAAATGTGCCAATGCCTGTGCGAGCTTGTCATTTTCTGCTCCATTGGAGATAAAGTAGCTGGCATTCTGTTTTTTCATAAATTCCCTCAGCTGGGTATTGCTCATATCGCTATTGGCAATGATACCGATAACAAAGAGCTCCTTGGGGTAGCGTTTTTGCAGGGCATCCAGGTAGGGAATCATCCCACAGCTAGGTGCTGACCAAGGGGCAAAGAGATTGATAATGACGAGTGGTTGTGTTACTTTGGCTACTTTGACGTGAGCTCCCTCTAGCGAGATAGTAGTGGCACGCTGGTCGATATCTATGATTTTAAATGTTGTTTGGAGTTTGGGTACAGGAAGCGGTTGGTTTTTTTGTACCACTGGTTTACTGTTGACATCACTGTCCTTGTCACTGCAACCTGTCCATAGGGTGATGGATGCTATAATAATGAGATAAAAGAGTGATCGCATAGAACCCCTGTCTGAGATAAGTAGTATGCGATTATATCCAACAGTTGGTAAAAGTGAGAGAACAGATGGATAAACAGACTTTTCGCAAAGCGGCACTACAGAGATTGCGTGGAGTCTCTAGGCAACAACGCTACATCATAGACAAACAGATCAACAAACAACTCTACGCTCTCATCAAAAAACAAAAAGCCAAACAGGTCATGCTCTATCTCCCTTTGGCTATAGAGGTAGATATACTGCCACTTATTGGTAGATTGAGACGCGAAGGGATTGTGGTTTTGGTGCCGTTTATGGTAGGTGAAAGTTTCAGGCTGGTAAAATATAGACAGCCATTAGAGACTAAAAAATATGGCGTAAAAGAACCAAAATTTTCAAAACAGTTTAGAAGAAAAAGAATAGATATTTCAGTTGTTCCCATCGTAGGAACAGATACATCCTATAGGCGTGTTGGCTTTGGAAAGGGGATGTATGATAGATTTTTTATGCGAGAAAAACAGTGGATAAACGAGATAATTTTCATCCAGAGAGTGCTCTGCATGAGCCCTGATATAGTGACCAATGATTATGATGTGGGGACAGATAGGATCATGGTAGGACGTTAATTCACCTCATAAAATACAGGAAATAGTGTTTTGAAATTTGGTTCCTCATCAAAGGAAACAATATGTATATGATACCAACAATAGCCCTCGTCGTAGGGGTTGGGATAGGTTACCTACTCTCCAAAATAGGGAGCGGTAAACGATTTGAATACCTCAAATTAGAAGCCCAAGCAAAAGCAAAAACCATAGAACAGGAAGCCCATCTCCTCCTCAAAGAGGCCAAGATGGAGATCAAATCACAAAAGCTAGAGCAGAAAAAAGGGTTCGATGAACTCCATACAGAAATAGAGCAGAGAAGCCGTGACCTCATCCTCAAAAACAGAGAAGCGCAGAGCCAAAAAGAAAAAGCCCTCCAGCTACAAAATCAGCTCAATGAACGGCAAAAAAACCTCCAAAAGCTAGAAGAGAGAAAATCTGAAGCCATTGATCAAGCGATCCATGCACTGGAGAACAATGCGGCCCTAACCCAAAGCGAAGCCAAAGCCTACATCCTCCAAAAAGTAGAAGAGAAGAGCCAAGCAGATATCGCTACCATCGTACGCAAACAAGCGCGTATCGCCAAGGAGGAGGCTCAGAAAAAGGCCAACTATATCCTCGCACAAGCCACCACGCGCTATGCAGGTGAGTTTGCAGGTGAGCGACTCATCAATGTGGTCAATCTACCTAGTGACGACCACAAAGGGCGCATCATCGGCAAAGAGGGACGCAATATCAAAACCATGGAGCAGCTGCTTGGTGTGGATATTATTATTGATGAGACCCCAGGGGTGATACTGGTGAGCAATTTTAACCTCTATCGCCGTGCGATTGCCACTAGAGTCATAGAGATACTGGTAGAGGATGGACGCATCCATCCAGGACGCATCGAAGAGGTACATGAGAAAGTACAAGCTGAGTTTGAGCAAAAGATCTATGAGGAGGGAGAGCGGGTGGTGCTTGATCTAGGGCTTTTCCCAATGCATGAGGAGCTCATCAAACTACTGGGTCGCCTCAAGTACCGTGCCAGCTATGGGCAAAATGCACTCGCACACACACTAGAAGTAGCCAGACTCGCTAGAGTCATGGCAGCAGAGATGGGCGGAGATGAAAAACTAGCGATGCGTGCAGGACTCCTGCATGATATCGGCAAAGCATTAACGCAGGACTTTGGCGGTAGTCATGTGGAGCTAGGTGCAGAGGTCTGCAAGCGGCACAATGAGCACCCAACTGTTATCAATGCGATTTATGCCCACCATGGGCATGAAGAGTTTGATTCGGTAGAGAGTGCTGCGGTGTGTGCGGCTGATACGCTCAGTGCTGCCAGACCTGGAGCCAGACGAGAAGTACTAGAGAGCTTTACCAAGCGTGTCAAAGATATCGAAGCATTGGCGATGGAGGACGAAGGCGTCACCCAAGCCTATGCGATCAATGCTGGACGAGAGATACGGGTTTTTGTGGATGCTGGCAAAATCGATGATAACAGAGCAGCTCTCATTAGCAGCACCCTTGCAAAAAAAATAGAAGATAAGGTACAATACCCTGGTGAGATCAAGGTCAATGTCATACGAGAGACCCGATCTATCAATTATGCCAAATAGGTTGATATGATATAGACTTTTGGCATCAAAACCATACACTAAAGGAACACAATGAAAAAAATACTCATCATGGCAATCGCCCTAGCTACACTAGCCATCGCAGGCAGCAAAGCCCCCATCGTCGTCTTAGAGACCAACCAAGGCAATATCGAAATACAGATGAAACCTGATGTCGCACCCAAAGCGGTAGAGAACTTTGTCACCCATGCCAAAAATGGCTACTACAATGGTATTATCTTTCACAGAGTTATCAAAGGGTTCATGATCCAAGGAGGCGATCCTACAGGTACAGGTAGAGGCGGAGAGTCCATCTGGGGAAAAGTATTTGACAATGAATACAAGCCCAATGTGGTCTTTGACAAGCCCTTTGTCGTAGCCATGGCCAATGCAGGCCCCAATACCAACGGTAGCCAGTTTTTTATCACAGTAGCCGCAACACCATGGCTCAATGGCGGCTATACAATCTTTGGTGAGGTCATCAAGGGTCAAGAGGTAGTAACCAAAATCGAAAATAGTAAAACAGCCAGAGGTGACAGGCCCCTCCAAGAGCAGAAAATCCTCAAGGCATACGTGAAATAATCCTATGCATATGATATACGCAGGGTGCGCAACACGCACCAAAGGGTAACCTTGGATATTGCAGCACTCAGAAAAGAACGCCAAAAATGGCTCACTTGGAAAAATATCCTTCCTAGGCAAGAAGCAGTCGCCTCACTGCCGAACCTAGAAGTTTCTCGTGTAATGCTAGGGGATAGTATTGCTATCTCTTTCAAAGAAATTACGCTCGAACAGCAGCAACAGATAGAGCAGATTGCACGTGTGATTGAGCCATGGCGTAAAGGTCCTTTTGCAATAGGTAATCTTCATATCGATAGTGAATGGCAAAGTTTTATCAAATACAATCTTCTAGAGCCTCATTTTGATCTCAAAGATAAAATTGTAGGAGATATCGGCTGCAACAATGGTTACTATCTCTTCAGGATGCTCACACAAGCACCCAAAAAATTGATAGGATTTGATCCCTCCGCAATCATGTACACACAGTTTCAGTTTATCAATCATTTTGTACAAAGCAATATCATCTATGAACTCTTGGGTGTAGAGCATATCGAGTATTATGAGCATCAGTTTGATGTACTTTTTTGTTTAGGTGTCCTCTACCATCGTCCAGACCCTATAGGGATGCTGAAATCACTCTATAAGGGGCTTAATCCTAGTGGAGAGCTGATACTCGATACCTTTATGATCGATGGAGAGG
>CAZEIN010000296.1:0-2390 GCA_964512425.1 uncultured Sulfurovum sp. | reverse complement strand
GGGTGACCTTCATCTCACCATCCCATCTGAGTAGGTATTTGGTAGCAGAAATTTTGTCAGTCAAGTGTAGGTCAAACATATAGGTGGTCATGCCTGCTTCTTTTTCCACATAGTATCTCTCAGAAAAATGCTCTATCATCTTGTCTCTGGCGTCTAGCAGTGGATAGACCTGAGACTCCATATCTGTCTCAGCAATGACATTGATCACGCGACGCAGGTCTTTATGCATAATCATGGGTGCAGAGGGTACTTTTTTGATATCGACTACTTCGCTCAGTGGTACCATCATGCCTCGTTGGTTCATGAGGTTTAGTGAGGTGAGTTTGGATCGAAGTGCTTCTATGGTTCTGCTCTTCATCATCTTTGTTTCTTTGTCCAAGACGAGGAAGATACTGATTTGATCTGCCTCTTTCTGCGCATTTTTATGTGCGATTGCCATACCTTCAAATGCCAGATAGATGATCTGATTGACCTGCTTGACACTCAATGCACTACGTGAGATTTTCTCTTTGTTTGGAATAAGCTCAAACTTCTCATAGATATCATCTGCCATGATATCTATATCTACCAGTGTCTCTGTCTGAGAGAGTATCTCTGCTGTTTCGACTGCCAATTCCCTGATTCTGCCTATATCATCACCTGTTACCTCAACCACGATAGAAGCGAGTGTTGGTGGGCCTGCTGGCTGCTCGATAAACTTTACTACAGTATCTTTGATGAGTGGTTCACAGGCTTTTTTGACTAGAGGACGTAGCCTCTGCACCATGAGAAAGGAAGGCTCTTCGCGGCTATGTTTGTCTGTCAGATTGACAGAGATTTCTGCCACGTTTTCACTCATCTTCATGCCAGCACCTTTGACCAATCCAGCATAATCCAGAGGAATACCATTGCCCAAAAAGAGTTCCATATTCATGACTTCATCTTCATTTTTGAGTTGGTCGATGACACACTGACTGACTAGCATGGTTTGCTCCTTGGAGCTACCTGTAGGGGTATCCACATAGACAGAAAAGGTATTGTCACTTTTTCCTGGGAGCATTCTGGCCTTGACCAGTTTTACGGGTCCTAGCATCATAATGGATCCTGCAAACGCAATCGCTGTTACGAGGATGACCATAAATTTTCTGAACTTACTATTGAGTATCCAATAGACAAATTTTCCAAAAGTACCCATTAGTTCTCCTCGCTTTGCTTGCTCTTTTGATGCTTGGGATGCTTATGCACGGGCTTCTTGAGCAGTTTCAGGCTCAAGTAGGGGGTAAAGATATAGGCTACAAAAAGCGATGCAATCAGTGCCACAGGAACATTGTAGGGGATAGGTTGCATAAAGGAGCCCATCATATCTCCAACAAACGCCATGGGTACCATCGTCATGATGATTGCCAGTGTTGCTATATTGGTAGGAGCTCCAATCTCATCAGTGGCCTCTACCAATAGGGTTTTCATATCCTTGTCATCCACATCATGAGCATGGAGGTGTCTGTGGATATTCTCTATCACGATAATCGCCGCATCCACCAGTAATCCTAGTGAGAGCAGGAATGCAAAGAGTGTGATGCGGTTAATCGTCTGCCCTGTCAAATAAGCAATAAATAACGTAATTGCCAAAATAGCGGGTACGGTAAAGGTAACAATAATAGACTCTTTGAAGCCAAGGAAAAAGACCAACATGAGTGCAATGATTACAATCGTTATCAGCAAGTGCTGTACCAGCTCATTGACTGCCTCATTGGCGCGATGTCCATAGTTGCGTGTAACGAGATATCCAATCCCTTCACTCTCCAACTCTGACTGGTACTCTTCCATTAAAGCCACTACATCATCTGCTACAAACACTGCGTTGGTACTTGCAAGTTTGGCTACGGTGAGAGTGAGCTGCTCTTTGAGTTTGGAGGGGTTTCCTTTGTAGGTATCTTTTTTAACAATATAGGCACTTTGGAAGTTTTGGATATCGATACCTCTCTCTACTGTTGCTACGTCTTTGAGGTAGATAGGTGAGCCCATATACTGAGCTACGATGACGTTGCGGACATCATCAACGCTGTCAATGGCATTTTTAACACCGAAAATCACCAGCTCATTGCCACTGCGGCCTTTGACACTCGGCACATCTACTGCGATAGATTGCACAGCTTGCATAATCTGTCCAAGTGAGAGATGATAGCCTGTCAGCTTTCCGAGATCCACTTGGATATTAAACTGTGGCTTGTGTGCCCCTTTGAGTGTAGTCTTGGCAACATTGTCAATGGCATTGAGTTTATGCTGGATCTTGCGTACCATACTAAAAAGTTTTTCATGGTCGAGTGCGTTCTCTCCTTTGGCATAAAAAGCAAGTGTAACAATAGGAATATCAATATCAATATCAAAAGGCTTTACAATAGGTTGCATGG